>NZ_JBHXNW010000020.1:0-113201 GCF_042717365.1 Streptomyces sp. NPDC058534 | reverse complement strand
TGTGTGAGAGAGTGTGCGGGGGTGGGAGCGCGGCTGCCGCGCGCGGCCCCGCCGCGCGCCCCGCCCCCCCCCACCACGACCGCGCCCGGTGCGGCCACCAGGGCGAGCGCCGTGACGACCGCCCGGATACGCGTGGTTGGAGACCTCATGATGGAACCTCCATGCAGAACGTCATGCTTCCTGTGGGGTGGTTGAGCATGCGGTGCAGCACGATGGTGCCCGAGGTCTACGCGCGTACGCCATAGGGCGTCGGCGGCGGGAAGCCGTCAGCCGAGCGTGAAACGCACCGGGGTTCCGGCCGCGGCCTGGGCCGCCGCCGCGAGGGCGGGTTCGGCGACGACCGCGACGACCGGGTAACCCCCTGTCGTCGGATGGTCGTGCAGGAAGATCACGGGACACCCGTCCGGCGGGACCTGCACCGCGCCCAAAACCATGCCCTCGCTGGGCAGTTCGCCCGTCGAGGCGCGCTCCAGCGGCGGCCCCTCCGTGCGCAGGCCGATGCGGTTGCTGTGCGGGGAGACGCGGTAGGCGGCCGACGTGAGGGTGCGCAGGGCGGTCGGCGAGAACCAGTCGGCGCGGGGGCCCAGGCGTACCGGCAGCACCAGTTCGGCGGGCGGGCCGGGCCAGGGGGCGGTCACCGGCAGCGGCGCCGGTCGTGCGGGTGTGCCCACCGGGAGGACGTCGCCGTCCCGCAGGGGGAGTGGCCCCAGCCCCGACAGGAGGTCGGTCGAGCGGCTGCCGAGGACGGGATCGGCGGCGATGCCGCCCGCGACGGCCACGTACGACCGGACCCCCGTGGTGGCCGCCCCCACGTCCAGGACCGAGCCCGCCGCCACTCGCACCCGAGCGCCCCAGGCGGCGGGGCGCCCGTCGACGGTCACGGGGCAGGGCGCGCCGCCGACGACGACGGTGATGCCGCGGTCGGGCCGCAGAGCGCACCCGGTCAGCGTGGTCTCCAGGACGGCGGCGTCCGGATCGTTGCCCAGCAGCCGGTTGGCGAGGCGCATCGCGGGCGCGTCCAGTGCGCCGGAGCGTGGCACGCCGAGGTGGGCGTGGCCGGGCCGGCCCGCGTCCTGCACGGTGGTGAGCGCCCCGGAGCGCACGGTCGTGAGCTTGGCCGTCATGCGCCGGCCTCCGCGGGGGCGCCGTCCGCTGTGACAAATCGCACCCGGGTCCCCGGCGTGAGGAGCGCCGCCCGCTCACGCGTCGGATCCCACAGCGGCCTTGGGTCCGGCATGGTGCCGATCAGCTGCCAGCCGCCCGGCGTGGAGCGGGGGTAGACCGCGCTGTACGGGCCGGCCAAGGCGACCGCGCCGCCCGGCACCCGGGTCCTCGGCGTGGCCCTGCGGGGGACGTGGAGGCGAGAGGGCAGGCCGGTGAGGTAGCCGAAGCCGGGTGCGAACCCGCAGAACGCGACCCGGTAGGTGGGGGAGGCGTGGCGGGCGGCGACCTCGGCGGGGGCGACTCCCCACAGGGCCGCCACGTCGGCCAGGTCCGGACCGTCGTAGCGCACGGGAACCTCCACTACGTCCCCGTCGTCGTCGGGGACCGGCGGTACCTCCCACCCGGTGACCTCGCGGGCCAGCGACTCCGGGTCCGGCACCCCGTCGAGCAGCACGGTCCGCGCCCCCGGTACGACCTCCGTCACCGGCGGCAGGGTCCCGGCGGCGCGCCGGCGCAGCACTTCGGCGTGGAAGGCCGCTGTGTGTTCGGCGTCGGGCAGTTCGACGAGGAGTGCGTGACGGCCGGCGGGGCGCGCCGCGCGGGCCCGGCCGCCCGTCATGCGAACGCCCCGATCCCTGCCCCGGCCGCTTCCAGGGCCTCGCGGACGTGCGCCGCGATCCGGGCCGCGCCCGGGGTGTCGCCGTGCACGCACAGCGAACGGGCGGCGACCGCGACGGTCGTGCCGTCCACCGCCGCGACCTCGCCCCGCACCGCGAATCCCAGCGCGCGGCTGACCACCGCGTCCGCGTCGGTCACCACGGAGTCCGCCTCGCCGCGGGGGACGAGGGTGCCCCGCGCGGTGTAGGCGCGGTCCGCGAAGGCCTCCGGGACACCGGTGAGACCCGCCTCCCCGGCGGCGTCGAGCAGTCGCGAGCCCGGCAGACCCAGCACGGGCAGCGCGCCGCCCGCCAGCCGTACCCCCGCCACGACGGCACGGGCCTGCTCGGCGTCGTGGACGGTGCGGTTGTAGAGGGCGCCGTGCGGCTTCACGTAGGCCACCTCGGACCCGGCGGCCTCGGCGAACACCCTGAGCGCGCCGATCTGGTAGGCGACCTCGGCCGCCAGCTCGCCCGCCGGTACGTCCATGGCGCGCCGTCCGAAGCCCGCGAGGTCGCGGTAGGACACCTGCGCCCCGATCCGGACCCCGCGCTCGGCGGCGAGGGCGCAGACGCGCCGCATCACGGAGGGGTCGCCCGCGTGGAAGCCGCAGGCGACGTTGGCGCTGGTGACGACGGAGAGCAGGGCGTCGTCGTCGGTGAGGGTCCAGCGGCCGAAGCCCTCGCCGAGGTCTGCGTTGAGGTCGATCACACGTCGAACGTAGACGATCGTTGAACGATCCGACAAGAGAGCGATGCTGGCGTCCGGGTGGCGGGAGAAATCCGCCCCTTGTTAGATCGTTGAACGATCGCTAGTGTCCGTGCATCTGCCACGTATCTGGAGCTATGGTCCGGGGACCGCTGAAGCCACGGCCCCGGAGGCTCCGGATCCGTGCTGCCCCGCCCCCTCATGCCTGAAGAAGGCCACCGAATGATCGTTCTCCTCGGTGTGGTCGTGGTGATCCTCGGATTCGTCACGCGCCGCAACCCCGTCCTCGTGGTGGGCGTCGCCGGAATCGTCACCGGACTGCTCGGCAAGATGGACCCGCTGGAGGTCCTCGCGGCCTTCGGCCGGTCCTTCGCCGACAGCCGCTCGGTCACCGTCTACGCCATCGTGCTCCCGGTGATCGGCCTGCTGGAGCGCTACGGCCTGCGCGAACAGGCCCGCAACCTCATCGGGCGCCTGGGCAGGCTCAGCGCCGGCCGGTTCCTCACCGTCTACCTGCTGGTCCGGCAGGTCACCGCGGCGTTCGGGCTCAATAGCATCGGCGGCCCGGCACAGACCGTGCGGCCCCTGGTCGCGCCCATGGCCGAGGCCGCCGCCGAACGCTCCACGGGGGCGAAACTGCCCGACCGGTGGCGCGAGAAGGTGCGCTCCTACTCGGCCTCGGCCGACACCGTGGGTGTCTTCTTCGGCGAGGACTGCTTCATCGCGATCGGCTCGATCCTCCTGATCACCGGCTTCGTGAACTCGACGTACCACCAGGACATCGAACCGACCCAGCTGGCCCTGTGGGCGATCCCGCTCGCCGTCTGCGCCTTCGTCATCCACGGTGCCCGGCTGCTGCTCATGGACAGGCAGTTGGAGCGCGAGATGGCGGTCGCCGCCGCCGAACACGACCTGCCGCTTCCCGAGGGGGCCGACAAGTGATCAAGGTCGAATGGCTGTACTGGCTGATAGGCCTCGTCTTCGTCGTCATGGCCGTGCAGATGGCCGCCGACCGCAGCAACCCCAAGCGGTGGACGTCCGCCGCGTTCTGGGGACTGCTCGGCCTCACCTTCCCCTACGGCACCGGCGTCGCCAACGCCACCGCGAAGAACGGCGACTGGACGCTGCCCGCCGAACCGCTCGGCGTCGCGGTCCTCGCCCTGATCGTGCTCGCCGGCTTCAACTTCCTCGGCAAGGGCGTCCCGGTCACCACCACCGGTGAGCAGCGTGAGGCCTCCGCCGGCCGGCTCGGCAACAAGATCTTCGTCCCGGCGCTGACCATCCCGCTCGTCGCCATCGTCTGCGCCTCGGTGCTGGACGAGTCCGGGCTGTTCGAGACCGGCAAGGCCACCCTGCTCGGACTCGGCCTCGGCTGCATCGCCGCGCTCGTCGTCGGCATGCTGGTGACCGGCGAGAGGAAGCTCTCCGTCCCGGTCCACTCCGGCCGCTCCATGCTGGAGGCGATGGGCTCCGCCCTGCTGCTGCCCCAACTGCTGGCCGTGCTCGGCTCGATCTTCGCCGCCGCCGGGGTCGGCACCCAGGTCGGCAAGATCGTCGACGACGTGCTGCCGGACAACTCCAAGTACCTCGCCGTCATCGCGTACTGCGTGGGCATGTTCCTGTTCACGGTCATCATGGGCAACGCGTTCGCCGCGTTCCCCGTCATGACGGCGGCGATCGGCTGGCCCGTACTGATCCAGCAGATGCACGGCAACGAGCCGGCCGTCCTCTCGATCGGCATGCTGGCCGGGTTCGCCGGCACCCTGTGCACCCCGATGGCCGCCAACTTCAACATCGTCCCGGCCACGCTGCTCGAACTGAAGGACCAGTACGGCCCGATCAAGGCACAGCTCCCCACGGGCATCGCTCTGCTCGGCTGCTGCACCGCCATCATGGCGCTCTTCGCCTTCTGATCCCGGCCCACCCGACCGCACGGCAAGGAACGCCCATGACCCGTGTCCTCATCACCGGCTTCGCCCCCTTCGGCGGAGCGCGCGTGAACCCGTCCTGGCAGGCGGCGTCCCTGGTGGCCGCCGAACCACCCGCCGGGCTCACGGTCACCGCCGCCGAACTGCCCTGCGTCTTCGGCGAGTCCCTCGACGCCCTGCGCGACGCCGTCCGGGTGGCGGCCCCCGACCTGGTGCTCTGCCTGGGCCAGGCGGGCGGACGCCCGGGCGTCACCGTCGAACGCGTCGGCATCAACGTCGACGACGCGCGCATCCCCGACAACGCCGGCGGGCAGCCCATCGACGAACCGGTGGTCCCGGGCGGTCCCGCCGCCTACTTCTCCACCCTTCCCGTCAAGGCGTGCGTCGCCGCGATGCGCGAGGCGGGCGTGCCGGCCGCCGTCTCCAACACGGCCGGCACCTTCGTCTGCAACCACGTGGCCTACGGCCTGGGGCACCTCATAGCCACCGAGTTCCCGCATGTTCGGGGCGGGTTCGCGCATGTGCCCTGGGCGCCGGAACAGGTCGCCGACGGCAGTGCCCCGTCCCTGCCGCCCGCCACTGTCGCCCACGGTCTGCGCGCCCTGCTGGCCACCGCCGCCAGCACCCCGGCCGAACACGACCTGCGAGTCACCGAAGGAGCCACCCACTGATGCCGCTCGGCGCCCACGCGGCCCCGTTCGCCAGGATCGCCCTGGCCAACATCACCCGCGAGTACCCCAACTTCCCGGCCCACCTGATCACTTCCGCGCAGGAGAACTCCGCGCCCAGCTCCCTGCACCCCGCCTTCTACGGCGCCTACGACTGGCACTCCTCGGTGCACATGCACTGGTTGCTCGTCCGCGTGCTCCGCCGCCACGGCGGCACCCCCGAGCTACCGGACACCGCCCCGGCCCTCGACGCACTGGACCGCCACCTCACCCCCGACAACCTGGCCGCCGAGGCCGCCTACCTCAGTGACCATCCCTCCTTCGAGCGGCCCTACGGCTGGGCGTGGCTGCTCGCTCTGGCTGCGGAGTGCCGCGCCCACGACGCCGCGGCGGGCACCCGCTGGACCGCGGCCCTGACCCCCGCCGTCTCCGCCGTCGACCGGCTGCTGGCCGACTGGCTGCCCAAGGCCACCTATCCCGTACGCCACGGCAACCACCCCAACAGCGCCTTCGCGCTGAGCCTCGCGCTCGACTCGGGGGAACTGCCCGCCGAGACCGACCGGGCCGTACGGGAACGTCTGCTCACCTGGTTCGCCGACGACCACGACGCGCCCGCGCACTGGGAACCGTCCGGCCAGGACTTCCTCTCCCCGGCGCTGAGCGAGGCCGACGCGATGCGCAGGGTGCTCCCGCCGGACCGGTTCGCGGCATGGCTGGACCGCTTCCTGCCCTCGCTCACCTCCGGTGCGCCCTGCCCGCTGCTTGAGGTACCGGTGGTCTCCGACCACGCCGACCCGCAGATCGGCCACCTGCTCGGCCTGACGCTCAGCCGGGCGGCCGCGCTGCGCGCTCTCGCGGACGCCCTGCCCGACGGTCCGGTCCGCGCCCGCCTGGACGCGGCGGCTGCGGCACACCTCGCGGCGGGCATGCCGGCGGTGGAGCGCGGCGACTTCACCACCGACCACTGGCTGGCGACGTTCGCCGCCCTGGCCCTCGACCCGGTCGCCCGGCCCTGACGCCGGGTCACCCGCTGCGGCGGCGGATCGGCATCATCGTCTCGACCGCCGCCTCCTGCGCGAGGTGGTCCAGGACCAGCCCGTTGACCAGGGCCGGCTTCTCCAGCGGCACCAGGTGGGAGGCGCCGGGCAGCACGGCCAGCCGCGCGTCGGGAAGCGCGCGGTAGAGGGCGGTCGTGTGCTCCAGCGTCATCAGGTCGTCGTCGCCGGCCACGACCAGGGTGGGCGCGGTGACCCGGCCCAGCTCCCGCGCGGTGAGGGTGGGCTGGGTGCGCCACATGTCGATCACCTTCACCGCCACCACCGGCCAGTGGTCCGCACCGTCCGGTGAGGCGGCCTCGTACATCTCGCGGAAGAACTCCATGTCCGGGCTGCCGGGTGTCATCGCGTCCAGCATCTCCGGCTCGACGAAGCACTCTCCGGCGGGCCGGAAGTTGGCCCCGATCAGCACGACCCGGCGCACCATGTCCGGCCGGGCGAGGGCGACGACAAGCGCGACGACGGCCCCGTCGCTCCAGCCGACCAGGTGCGCGGGTCCGCCCACCACCGTCTCCAGGAACGCCACCGTGTCGTCGGCCATGTCCTGGTACGTCAGCGGCCCGTCGACGTCGGGGGTGTGCCCGTGCGCGCGCCGCTCGGGCAGCAGGACGCGGTACGCGGCGGCGAGATCGGCGCGCTGTGCTCCCCAGGTGTCGTTGGTGCAGAAGCCGCCGTGCAGCAGGATCAGCGGATCGCCGGTCCCCTCGCTCTCGTACCAGGTCCTCACACCAGGAAGGTCCGCGTAGTCACCCATCGTCCAGGCCCTCTCCGGCCGGCTGCCAGTCCCGGCCAGTGTCCGCCGGGGCATGGGCGGCTGCAACGCGGGGACCTGGCGGCGGCGCGATGCGCCCCTGGGCCTCGCTCAGTCCTCCGGCCGCAGCAGGCCCCGACGGTAGGCCGGCACCAGGTGCGGGACCAGGTGGGTCAACCCGTCCGCCGTCACAGGCACCAGGGCGGGCGTGCTCTCCTTCCACCCCGACGCTACATAAAAACCATGTTCATTGGGAATCGGGTGCGATCCGCCGCACCGCCCGCACCAGCGCCTCGACCCCCGCCTCCGCCTTGGACCGGGGGCACCCGACGTTGAGCCGCACCAGCCCCGGGGAGCCGTAGGCGGCCCCCGGCATGACGGCCACCTTCTCCACCTCCACCAATTCGCGCTGGAGCGCGTCGTCGTCGACCCCGAGGGGCCGCAGGTCGATCCAGGCCAGGTATCCGGCCTGCGGGGGCTCCCAGCCCAGCCGCGGGAACGCCGCGCGCAGCCGGCCGGCGACCATCGCGAGGTTGCCCGCGAGATACCCGCGCAGGGCGTCCAGCCAGGGTGCCCCGCTCCGGTACGCGGCGATGTGACCGACCAGCGACAGTACGGCAGGGGAGGAGAGACCGTCGGCGTCCTTGAGCTGCCGCAGGTACGCGTCGCGGGAGGGCGCGTCGCCGATGATCCCGTAACTTCCGGTCAGCGCCGGGATGTTGAAGGACTTGGACGCTGAGCTGAGCACGGCCCAGCGGCCCTCGCCGCCGTGCCGGACCCAGGGGCGGTGGACGTGCGGGGCGTACGCCAGGTCGGAGTGGATCTCGTCGCTGATGACCGCGACGCCGTGCCGCGCGCACAGCCGCGCCATCCGGTCCAGCTCCGCCGCGTGCCACACCCGGCCCGTGGGATTGTGCGGCGAGCACAACAGCAGCACGGCCGTGTCGGGCAGCGCCAGGAGCCGTTCGAACTCCGCCCAGTCGTCCAGGGGGCACTCCCGCAGCCGGCGCCCGTTGGCCGCCACCGTCCTGGGGAACGCGTCGTACATCGGGGTGTGGGCGACCACGCCGTCACCAGGCCGCGACCACAGGCGCAGCAACTGCGAGATCTGGTAGACGACGGAGGGGGCGTACAGGATGGACCCGGGGTCCACCTCCGTGGCGTGCCGCGTGCCGTACCAGTGCACGATCGCGGAGAGGAAGTCGCTCTGGCGCCAACGCGAGTAACCGAGCACCCCGTGGTCCAGGCGGTCCCGGAGCGCGGTAAGGATCTCCGGGGCCGTCTCGAAGTCCATGTCGGAGATCGTGAAGGGCAGCAGGTCAGGCACGCCGAACCGGTCCTGGACGTAGTCCCACTGCGTGCACCAGGTGCCGCGCCGGTCCACCGGCGTGTCGAAGTCGTAGGGCGGTGACGAGGCCATGGTCAGCCCACCGGGATCATCGTGGCGATGGCGTCCTTCACGGACTGGACCTGCGGGCCGATGATGACCTGCACGTTGTGGCCGTCGAGCTTGATGACCCCCACGGCGCCCAGCTTCTTCAGCCGTGTCTCGTCGACCCGTTCGGCGTCCTCGACCGTCATGCGCAGGCGGGTGATGCAGTTGTCCAGCGACCGGATGTTGTCGGCGCCGCCGATCGCGTCGAGGATGGCGACGGCGTCGTACTTCCCCGCGACCAGCTCACGCGGGGGCGCGGCCTTCTCGGCGGAGCCGGTGGACGCCGCACCGTCCTTCTCGTCCCGCTGCTCGGCGCCTTCCTCCGCGCCCTCGTCCGGGTCGTCCTCGCGGCCGGGAGTCCTGAGGTCGAAGCGCCTGATGGCCCAGCGGAAGAGGAAGTAGTACACGGCGAACCACACCGCCGCGATGACCGGCACCAGGTACCACTTGGTCGTCGAGCCCTGCAGCACGCCGAAGACCAGCCAGTCGATGACGTTGCCGTCGGTGTTCCCGATGTAGACGCCGAGCACGGCCGCCGTGAGGAACCCGAGACCGACGAGGACCGCGTGGATGGCGTACAGCCACGGGGCGACGAAGAGGAACAGGAACTCCAGCGGCTCGGTGATGCCGCCCACGACGCAGGCGACGACGCCGGACACGAGCAGGGCCTTGATCTCCGGGCGCATCCGTCGCTTCGCGCAGTGGTACATCGCCAGCGCGGCGCCCGGCAGACCGCCCAGGTAGGCCGCCATCTTGCCCTGCGAGAGGAAGTGCGTCGCGTCCGTGACCGCGGAGTTGGGTGCGGCCGAGCAGTCCAGCTGGGCGTAGAACATGTTCAGGGCGCCGGAGACGTGGTCGCCGCACACGGCTCCGGCACCGCCGACGTCGGTGAAGCGGAACATGGCCACGAGGATGTGGTGCAGCCCGATCGGCCGCAGCAGGACCTCGCCCATGCCGAAGAAGAACGGCCCGAAGACCCCCGTGTGTCCGATGCCCCGGCCCACCGCGGTGATCCAGCCGTTGAACGTCGGCCAGACCAGCGGGATGAGGAGACCGAGCACGCTCAGGACCAGGGCCGAGACGATCGGGACGAAGCGCAGCCCGCCGAAGAAGGCGAGCGCGTCAGGCATCCGCTGGGTACGAAAGCGCCGGTGGAGCAGGCTGACAACGATGCCAACGGCCACGGCGCCGAGCAGTCCCGTGTCGATGGACTGCACGCCCAGCACGTCGGCTATGCCGTAGTGCTCGATCGCCTTCTCGTCCTCGAAGTCGACGCCTTTCGCGGTGAGGTAGAAGTTCACCGCGAGGTTCATGGCGGCGAACCCGACGAAGCCCGAGAAGGCCGCCACCCCCTTGTCCTCACGCGCGAGGCCGAGCGGAATCGCCATCGCGAAGAGAACCGGGAGGAACGTGAAGGCGACCAGGCCGGTGTTGGCCATCCAGGTGAAGACGAGGTGCCAGCCCTCGCCCTTCAGAAAGGCAACGTTGTCAGTGACGGCCTCGCTGGACAGGGAGGAGCCGATGCCGAGCATGATGCCGCAGAACGCGAGCAGGGCCACCGGGAGCATGAACGTCTTGCCGAGCCCCTGGAGGAATTCCCAGAGTGCGGCCTTGGTCTTCTGCATGTGTACGGAACTTTCGAGCCTGGGGGGACGGACCCGTCCGTCCGCCGGACGGATCACATCACAGCAGGTTGGCGACTGTCCATGGACCCGATCAGCCCGAGGTCTCCACGCGCACCCCGGCGAGCCAGCCGCCCCAGCCGTCCTCGGGCAGGCTGTCGGAGAAGCGGAGGTACAGCCCGTTGCCGTCGCCGCCTGCCTGTTCGCGCAGCTCGGCGACGTCCAGGCTTCGTTGCTCACGGTTGGACTGGAACATCACGGGATCCGGCTCCCGCAGGACGCTCGTCCAGTCCGTGCCGTCGGTGGACGCCTCGACCAGGAACTGGTTGGCGATGTCCAGGGTCACTGTGCCCCGGCTGTCCCCGGGCACGGGGAGCCGGTAGGTGAAGGAGCGGTCCGCGTCGGCGTAGCGCGCCCACGCGTCGGCGCCGTCGCCGGTGACCTGCGAACGGTCGTCCGCCACTAGGACGCCGGCCTCCGAGTCGGTGCCGGGTTCGATCTCGGTGACGTCGCCCACCACCCGCGCCGTCCCCCGCCCGGTAACGGTCCAGCCGTCCCAGGTCGCCGTGGCCCGGATCGACGCGGTGCCCGGAGTGGCGTCGGCCGGGGCCGTGACGCGGACGGGGACCGTGACGGACCCGCCCGGCGCCAGCTCGTCGACGGCGGTGCGCTCGGGGTCGGCGGTCCAGCCGGCGGGCGCATCGAACGCGAGCCGGGGCGACAGAGGCGTGTCACCGCCGTTGGTCACCTTGACGTCGACGGACCCCGTCGCCCCGGCGCGCAGGGCGACATCCCCGACGGCCACCACGACCGGCGTGACGGGAACCGTGTCCCGTGTCAGCAGCTCGGCCTCCGCGAGGGACACCGTCCGCTGTTCCCCGCCGGTGATGATCCGCAGCCGGTACTCCCGCATGCTCGCGGGGTGTTCGACCTTGAAGGGCCGGGTCTGCCCCCGCCACCGGAACTCCTCCCCGCGGCGGCGGTCCAGCTCCTTCCAGTGCTCGCCGTCGTCGGAGCCCTCCAGCACCCACCGGTCCGGATCCTGTCCGGCGGACGCGTCCGAGGAGGTGAGCGTGTAGTAGGTGACCCGGGTGTCGTCGCCCCCGTTGACGCGGTAGCGGATCTCCGGGTCCACGCCGTCGAGGGCGACGGAGGTCCGGGAGGTGTCGTCGAACGGAGCGGACACGTCCTGACCGGTCGACGACGAGGCGGCGCCGCGGTCCTCGCCCGTCACGTCGTGCGGCGGGCGGGGTCGCTCGCCGGCGGAGGTCGGGGAGTCCGGTACGTCGTTCCGGCCGGTGCCCCAGGCCGACGGCTTGCGCTCATGGTGAAGCGCAGCCTGCCGCCGTCGGCGAGTTCGTCGTGCGTGACGGTGGTGGACGTGTGGCGCTTCCCGTCGACGGTCAGACCCCGCACGTAGATGTCGCCCTCGTCGGTCCCGGGCGCCTCGATGACGAGCCTGCCGCCCGGCAGGTGGAGCGTCGCCTTCTCGAAGAGCGGGGAGCCGACGACGTACTCGCCGCTCGACGTCTGGAGCGGGTACAGGCCGAGCGCGCTCAGCACCCACCACGCGGACGTCGCGCCGTTGTCCTCGTCGCCGGGGTAGCCCTGCCCGATGTCGGAGCCGAGCCAGCCGCGGTCCAGCGCCTGCCGTACCAGCCGCTGGCCCTTCCAGGGCTGCTGCGTGTACGCGTACATCCACGGGATGTGGTGGGACACCTGGTTGGGGATGCTCCACTGCCCCAGCCTCAGGTCACGCGTCTCCCGCATCTCGTGGATCGTGCCGCCGTAGGAACCCGGACGGTCGGCCTTCTCCGGCGTGGCGAAGAACGCGTCGAGCTTGTCGGCGAGCGCGTCACGCCCGCCGTACAGCTCCGCCAGCCCTTGACCGTCGTGCGGGGCCGGGAAGGCCTCGTTCCACCCGTTGGCCTCGGTGTAGTCGTGGTCGTTGCCCCATGTGCCGGGGTCGTAGCGGTCCGCCGGGGTGGTCCACTCGCCGTCCTCGGACCTGCCCTGGAAGAAGCCGGTGGCCGGGTCGTACAGGTCTGCGTAGCCGGCCGAGCGGTCGCGGAAGTACTCCGCCTCCTCCCGCAGCCGGTCCCGTTCCTTCGCCGGAGTACCGCGCCGCCCGGCCATCTTCTCGGCCATGGCCGCGATCGCGGAGTCGTTGACGTAGCCGTCCAGGGACCAGGAGAAGCCGGCGGGCACGTCGCCCGGCACGTAGCCGCGGAAGGTGGAGCGCTCCAGGTTGTCCCGGCCGACGCTGCTGTCCGGGGGACGCACTGTGGCGTTCTTGAGCGCGGCGTCGTAGGTGTCCTCGGCGTCGATTCCCGGCACGCCCTTGGTGTAGGCGTCGGCGAAGGCCGACACCCAGCCGCCGTCCCGGTACTGCTGGACGAAGCCGTCGACCAGTTCGCCCGCTGTCTCGGGCCACAGCAGGGAGTAGGCGGGCCAGGCGGCACGGAAGGTGTCCCAGAAACCGGTGTTGACGAAGACCTTGCCGTCGGCGATCTCCGCCCCGGTGCGCGTGGGAGTGCTCGCCGGGGGAGTCCAGGATCCGCTCGACTGCACGGCGTGCCGGTAACGGGGCCTGGCCTTGGTGCCGGTGTTCTCGTACCCCGAGTTGGGATACAGGTTCATGCGGTACAGGTTCGAGTAGAGCGTGGTGAGCTGGTCGTCCGTGCCGCCCTTGTCGATCTCCACGACCTTGAGCCGTTCGTTCCACGCGTGCTCGGCCCGTGCCGCGACCTGCTCCAGGCTGTCCCGCGCGCCCGTCTCCAGCTCCAGGTTCCGCTTCGCCTGGTCGACGCCGATGAGGGAGGTGGCCATGCGCAGGGTGACGGTCCGCGACGCGCCGCCGTCGAACGACACGTAGCCGGTCGAGGGCCGGTTGCCCTCCGGCAGCATGCCGCTGCCGGTCACGGGCTGGTCGAAGGTGCCGTACATGAACATCCGGCTCATGCCGGTGGAGATGGTGCGGCTCTCCGACCAGCCGGAGACCGTGCCCTTCGCGGCGTCGATCGTCAGTCCGGACCGGTCGTCGACGTTGTCGAGGACCAGCTTGCGTCCGCCGCCCTCGGGGAAGGTGAAGCGGAGCACGGCCGAGTGGTCGGTCGGTGCCATGTCGGCGCGCAGACCGTTGGTGAACGTGACCCCGTAGTGGTGGGGCAGCGCCGTCTCGTCCTCGTGCCGGAAGGCCAGCGCACGCTCCTCGCGGCCGGCGTCCGGAACGCCCTCGGCGGTGGACGGCATGACCTGGAACGTCTGCCGGTCGCCCATCCAGATGCTGGTCTCGTGACTGGCCGCGAACGCCTGGATCTCGGGCAGGTTCTCGGCGTTGTTCTGCTGGTGGTAGCTGTACAGGGTGCCCAGCGACCCGGCGTCGGTCACGGGGGTCCAGAAGTTGAAGCCGTTGGGGACGGCCGTCGCGGGGAAGTTGTTGCCGCGCGAATAGTCGCCGCTCGACTGCGTGCCGCGCGTGGTGACGACCCAGTCGGCGGGGGAGTCGCGGCGTGCCCGCTCGGCCTGGTCGCCGAGCGAAAGGGCGGATTTCTGGGGCCAGTTGGGCCATGGCTCTGGGCCGCGGCGTGGTTCCGGGGGCCGGGTGGTGGTGTCTACGATGCGGAAGGCGTCGGAGCGTCGCGAGTGGCGGAAGGTACCTCAGCAGCTACGGAAAGAGCAGCGTCGGAAAGAGCAGCTACGGAAAGGCAGGCACGCATGCACCGTCTCCTTGCCCGAATACTCGGCCCCGCCCGGACTCGGCCGGCCAGAGGCGTCGCGGTCGCCATGGCGGCCACGCTGGCCTCGACGGTCCTCGCCGCGTCCGCGACGACCGCGGCGGCTCCGGCCTCCGCCGACGCCGCTGCGGGCCGGCACCCCGGGAACAATGCCTGGTTCACCTCGTGGGCCGCCTCCCAGCAGAGCCTCGCCCCCACACCGCTGCGCGACCAGTCCGTCCGCATGATCACCCACCTGAGCCAGGGAGGCGACGCGGTCCGCGTCCGCGTCCAGAACACGTTCGGCGAGACCCCCCTCACCGTCGACGCGGCGACGGTGGCCCGCAGCGGCGGCGATGACGCCGCGACCCAAGGCCGCCCGCGCCCCGTCACGTTCGACGGCCGGCGCCAGGTCGTCGTCCCGCCGGGCGGCGAGGTGTGGAGCGACAGCGCCGCACTCAGGACCACGGCCCAGGACGACGTCGCGGTCTCGCTCTCGGTCTCCGGCACCGTGACTCCGGGCCGGCACGACAGCGCCTTCCGCACCAACTACCTGACCCCGCCCGGTTCCGGCGACCACACCGCCGACGCCACCGGCGCCGCCTTCACCGAAACGACCGGCTCCACCTACCTGGTCAGCGCCGTCGACGTACACAATCCGCGGCTCCGGGGCACTCTCGTCGGCTACGGCAGCTCGGTGGTCGACGGCACCGGGTCGACGGACTGCGGACCGGGCTGCAGCCGACCGGGCGCCGACCTGCGCTGGACGGACGTCCTCGCCCGGCGCGTCACGTCGGAGCTGCCTGCCGCACGGCAGTTCGCCGTCGCCAACGCGGGCATCGGCGGCACCACGAGCGCCGGCACCTGCCCGAACACCGGCGAGGCCGTCCGCGGCCTGGACGCGGCGACCCGGCTGGAACGGGACGTCCTGTCCCTGCACGGCGTCACGGGAGTCCTCTACTACTACGGCACCAACGACCTCGCCGCCGGATGCGACGCCGCGCAGATCCTGACGAGCTACCGCGAGGTCTTCCAGCGGCTGCGGGCGGCGGGGATCAAGGTGTACGTCACGCCCATCACGCCCCGCCCGGGCTACAGCGACCAGAACAACCGCGACCGGCACACCGTCGGCACGTTCGTGTCGAAGTGGAACAACTGCGGTGGCACCTGCGACGGCGTCCTCCCCTTCGACCAGGTGCTCAAGGACCCGGTGAAACCGAACAGCATCAACCCGCCGTACGACACGGGCGACGGCGTCCACGCGAACATCGCCGGCCAGCAGGCACTCGCCGACATCGTCTCGCTGCCGATGCTCACACGGTCACGGGCACGGTGACGGTGCCGCCGGACGCGGGCGTCGACCACGAGCGCGGGCAGGCGGCTCCGGTTCGCACGCGAGGCCGCGTACTAGGCGCGGGCGGTGTCCGACCGCAGGAAGGCCAGGACGAGGGAGACCACCTCGTCGGGGAACTGGTCGTGCGGGTAGTGTCCGGCGCCCTCGATCGTCTCCAGGCGCCCGAGGCCGGACGGCAGGGCGTCGACGATCGCCGTGCCCTCGGCGTGCGGGTCGGCCCAGTCGGGGTCGAGCGTGCCCATCACCACCAGCACGGGGCAGCGCACGTTGGCCAGTTGGGCGCCGGCGTCGGTCGGGGCACTGCGGCCCATGCCCTGCAGCGCCTTCATCCGGCCCGGCTCGCGCAGCAACGCGTCGATACGGCCCAGGCGTTCCGCCCAGTCGGCCGGCTTCACCCCGGGGTAGGCCACGTCGAGGTACGAGCGCCACAGCGGCAGGCTGCCGAGAACGCCGGCACCGAGCAGCCGCGGCATGCCCCGCCGTACGCGCCGCACGCGCAGGTCGCCGAGGCGGATCGACTGCTTTCGGGTGAACGGCGCCAGCTCGACGACCGAGGTGACCATCGATGGCTCCCGGGCGGCCGCGATCGTGGCCGCGCCGCCGGAGACCGAGTGGCCGACCAGCACGGCCGGGCCGCCCAGGTGCCGTACCACGGCGAGCAGGTCGCCGGCGATGTCGGTGCGGCTCCAGGCCGGCCAGTCGACGCTGGACTCGCCGCAGCCGCGCAGATCGACCGCGGCGACCCGGAAGCCCGCCTCCACCAGGGACGGGACCATCGAACGGTACGCGGCGCGGCTGTCGCCCATGCCGTGCGCGAGGACGATCAGCGGGCCGGATCCCGACACCTCGTACGCGATCGTGCCGCCTTCGACGGCCAGGTACTCGGTCATGACACTTCCTTTGGTGACCAGCAATGGCTAACGGTGTTAGCTTCAAGCTATTCCTGTTAGCCATGCCCTGTCAACGGCGCGCGGTGGGGGTATGGGCCCGCGTTGCTATCCGTCGCTCTCCGCGGCGTGTCGGCCACGTTTCGCGCCCTCGGGGCGGGGGGCCGGTGTCAGGGCCGGGGCCAGGGGCCGTGCGGCGCGTTCCACGGCCAGTTCCAGCTCCCGGCGCGGTACACCCGTCTCGTCGGAGAGGGCGGTGATGCCCCGGGCCAGTGCGGCGGTGGCGTCGGACCAGACGGCCAGGGCGATCGTGGCGTTGTCTCCGGAGTTGTTGCGATAACGATTCTCTGCCGCCTCGACGGCCAGCTTGAGTTCGATGAGGCGTCTCGGGATGTCCATGGTCGCAGAGCCTAGGAGCACAAGTCGTGGCGCTCAGTGTCTCGTCGAGCGCCCTTGCTCAGCGGTGAGGGCAATGATTTCTGCCCTCACGACCATTCGGACGGCTCAGGCGCGGACCGCGTGACACCCACCCAGTGTGGACTCCCTGGCCTCCAGCCAGTGCGGCGCCACGTGAACCTCGAACGGCAGCGGTGCCTGTGACCGTATCCGCGCCGCCAGGCACTTGACGGCCAGTGCGGCGATGGCCGCCTTGTCGGGGACCACGGAGGTGAGGGAGGGGGTGCTGTACCGCGCCTCCTCGGAGCCGTCGATGCCGGCCACCGCCACGTCGCCGGGGATGTCCAGGCCCGCCTCGTGCAGCGCGCGTTGGGCGCCGACCGCGAGCAGGTCGCTGAAACAGAAGACCGCGTCGGGCCGTTCGGCGGCGGGCAGGGAGGCGAGAGAGCGCATCGTCAGCAGTCCGTTGCGGCGGTCGAACTCGTCCACCCGGGGCGCCAGCCGGGGGTCGAAGGGCAGCCCGGCGGCGTGCAGGGCCTGCTGGAATCCCTCCAGGCGCTGCCGGCTGGTCGCCGAGCCCTGGTGGTCCACCCCGATCGCGGCGATCCGGCCACGCCCCAGCCCGATCAGGTGGGCGGTGATGTCACGGGCCGCGGCGACGTTGTCGATGAGGACGTGGTCGGCGACCACCCGGTCCCGTCCGTAGGTGCGCTCACCGAGCAGGACCAGCGGGAACTCGTCCGTGACGGCGGCGAGTTCGTCGGGGGTGACACGCAGCGGGGAGAGGATCACGCCGTCGAGCAGCGACGCGCCGACCCCGTTGGCCGGCCGCAGCTCCTCCGCGGTGTCCCCCAGCGACTCCTCCGTCAGGACGGTCAGGCCCAGTAGGGTGGCCTCCCTGCGCACGTGGTGGGCGAGTTCGGCGAAGTACGGAGTGGCCAGCTCGGGGACGACGAGGGCGATCAGGCCGCTGCGCCCCGTACGGAGCCTGCGGGCCGAGGGATTGGGTCGGTAGCCGAGTTCGTCCACCGCCCGCAGCACCCGCGAGCGGGTCGTGTCCGACACCCGCGGGACGCCGCGTACAACGTTGGACACCGTCTTGATCGATACCCCCGCGCGCTCCGCCACGTCCTTGAGTGTCGCCGCGGCCACTGTCCGTCCCCCTCACAAGTTTTCGCAGATTATGCCCCCGCGGGCCCCCTTGTCAGTACGCGGGAAACGACGTCGAGTCTTTTCCGGACAGAGGGTTGACCTTGCGGACGCACGCCGGTTACAACGTTGGAACACGATAGCAAGCGGTTGCTACGAGGTGCTTCGGCAGCGCCGACGCGCCCGGTGACCCGAAACCGGCGCCGCCCCACATCAGCACATCACCCCTGTGCCCGCAGTGCCCCGCCCGTCCGGCTCACGAGAGGGTCCGCATGTCTTCGCACGTTTCGCCCGCACCACTGCGTACGGCGGTGGTCGGTACGGGATCCATCGCGCGGTCCAGTCATCTGCCCGCCCTGCGGAAACTGGCCGCCGACGGCGAGGTGGAGATCGTGGCCGCGGTGGACGTGGACGGCGGCGCGGTGCGCGCGTTCGCCGACGAGTACGGGATCGCGCTCGCGTCCACGGACCTCGACGCGATGCTGACCGAGGTACGTCCGGACCTCGTCGTGCTGTGCACCCCGCCCTCCGTGCACCGGGACCAGTCCGTGTCCGCGCTCCGGGCCGGCGCCTGGGTGTGGTGCGAGAAGCCGCCCTGCCCCTCACTGGCCGACTACGACGCCGTCGAGGCGGCCGAAGGGGGAGACGGCGCGGCGCCGTACGCCTCCATCGTCTTCCAGCACCGCTTCGGTTCGGCGGCACGGCACGTCCGCGCGCTGCTGCGCGGCGGTGCGCTGGGCCGGCCCCTGGTGGCCCACTGCCAGACCACCTGGTACCGGGACAAGGCCTACTACGCGGTGCCGTGGCGGGGCCGGTGGGCCACCGAGGGCGGCGGCCCGGCCATGGGCCACGGCATCCACCAGACCGACCTGCTCCTCGACCTGATGGGCCCGTGGACCGAGCTGCGCGGCATGGCGGCCCGGCTCGTGCACGACGTGGAGACCGAGGACGTCTCCACCGCCCTGGTCCGCTTCGCCGGCGGAGCCGTCGCCACCCTCGTCAACAGCGTGCTGAGCCCCGACGAGGTCAGCCGGATACGCATCGACTGCGAACTGGCCACGATCGAGGTGACCCACCTGTACGGCTACCGCAACGCCGACTGGCGCATCATCCCCGCACCCGGCGTCCCCGAGGAGACCGTGGCGGCCTGGCGCGACTTCGGCGCCGACGAACCCAGTTCGCACCTGGCCCAACTGCGCGCCCTGGTCGACGACATCAGGAACGGCCGGCGCCACGCGACCAGCGGCGCGGGCGGCCGTCGCACGCTGGAACTCATCACCGCCCTCTACAAGTCGGCCTTCACCGACACGACCGTGCGCGCGGGCGACATCGGCCCCGGCGACCCGTACTACACCGAACTGCACGGCGGCGCCCCGGGCTGGGCGCCGACCGGTACCCGCGAGGAAGAGGACCACGCATGACGCTCTCACTCACCCACGTCCACGGCGACCGCATCACCGTGGCCCACGGGACGGCCGGCACCGAGCTGTTCTCTTACGTGTACCGGCCCGAGGCCGACTGGGAGGCGCCGAAGCCGTACCTGCACCCGGTCCGCACCCTCTCCGGCGGCCTCGTCACCGACTACCGGCCCAACGACCACCGTTGGCACAAGGGACTCCAGCTGACCGCCTCCCACCTGTCGGGCCAGAACCTGTGGGGCGGCAACACCTACGTGCACGGCGACGGGTACCTCGCCCTGCCCGAGAAGGTCGGCTCGATGGCCCACGTGTCCTTCGAGGAGGTCAGCGCGGCGGGCGACCGCGCCGTCATCGCCGAGCGGCTGACCTGGCACCCGCACGACGGCGACCTGTGGGCCGAGGAGGAGCGCCGGGTCGAGGTGCGCGACGTCGACCCCGAGACCGGCAGCTGGACGCTCACCTGGACGTCGGCGGTGACCAACCGGCGTGACGAGGACCTGCGGTTCGGCAGCCCCACCACCCACGGCCGCCCCGCCGCCGGATACACCGGCCTCTTCTGGCGCGGCCCCCGCGCCTTCCGCGACGGCCGGGTCTTCACCGCCGAGTCCGCCGAGTCCGCCGAGCCCGCCGAATCCGCTGATTCGTCCGAGGGCGACCTGATGGGCACCCAGGCTCCGTGGCTCGCCTACGTCGGCGAGCACGACGGACGGGACGGCCATGCCACGGTCGTCTTCGAACACGCGTCCTCCAACGACCACTTGGGAGAGAAGGGCACGCACCCGGCGCACTGGTTCGTGCGCAGCGACCCGTTCGCCGCGGTCGCCCCGTCCTGGGCGTTCCACGAGGAGCTGGTCCTGCCGCCCGGCGAGACGCTCGCCCGTGCCTACCGCGTGGTCGTCGCCGACGGCGCCTGGGACCGCGCACAGGTCGCCGCACACCTGGAGGGACTCACGTGGTGAGCACGGCGTACGACGGTTTCCCCGGCGCGGTGGGCGTGTCCCGCCTGACCGTGTACGACTGGCCGACCGTCGAGGGACTGCCCGGCGGCGGTACCCCGCACCTGCACCTCACGTGCAGCGAGGGGTACGTGGTCACGGCGGGCCGGGGCGCCGTGCAGACCCTCACCACCTCGGGTTTCCGGGAGACCCCGCTGGAGCCCGGCACGGTCGCCTGGTTCACGCCCGGCACGATCCACCGCCTGGTCAACGACGGCGGTCTCGAAATCACCGTCGTGATGCAGAACAGCGGCCTGCCCGAGGCGGGCGACGCGGTGCTCACCCTGCCCCAGGACCGGCTCACCGACCCCGACACCTACGCCGACGCCGTCCGCATCCCCACCGACGTCCCCGAGGCCGAGCAGGCGCGGATCGCCCGCGCCCGCCGTGACCTGGCGACGCGGCGCTTCCTGGAGTTGCGCGAGGCGACGGAGAACGGCGACCCGGAGCCCCTGGCCGCGTTCCAGCGGGCGGCGGCCGACCTGGTGCGGCCCCGCCTGGACGACTGGGAACAGCGCTGGCTCGACGGCGCGCACGCCGCCGCCGAGGCCACCCGGGCCCAACTCGACGCACTGCGCGGCAAGGACGACGGGCATCTGGCCGAGGCCAAGGTGTCCGCCACCGGCCCCAAGGCGACCGGACACTTCGGCATGTGCGGCCGGCTGGCCGTCTACCCCGGCATCTGACCGGCCGTCCACCTCGGCATCCGACTGGCCGTCCACTTCGGCATCCGACCGGCCGCGTTATGGCACCCCGACGGGCCCGGCCCCGCGCCACCCCGTCCTCCGCCCTCGTCCCGCCCTCGTCCACCCGTCCTCGCAACCCAGGGAAGGCCCTCATGCCCGAGCCCCGAAGCGGCCGGCGCCGACCTCTGAGCCGCCGGGCCGTCCTGGCCGCGGCCGCCGTCGGTCTCAGCACCGCACTCACGGCATCGCTCAGCGCGTGCTCCTCTTCCTCCGGCGACGTGTCGTCCGGCGGCATCACCCTCACGTTCTCCTGGTGGGGCAACGACGAGCGCGCCGAACGCACCAAGAAGGCCGTGGAGCTCTTCGAGAAGGAACACCCCGGCGTCACCGTCCGCACCTCCAACGCGGACTTCGGCTCGTACATGCAGAAGCTGGCCACCCAGGCGGCGGGCGGCGGCATCCCGGACGTGGCCCAGCTCGACTACCGGCAGATCTCCCAGTACGCGGGCGGTGGCGCGCTCCTGCCGCTGGGCGAGGTCGTCGAGAACGGCACGATCCGGACCTCCGACATGGACGAGGAATTCGTCCGCACGGGCATGTTCGAGGGCAAGCAGTACGCCCTGCCGATGGGCCGCGGCATCACCGGCTACGCCTACGACTCCACCGTCTACAAGAAGGCCGGCATCCCCACCCCCCAGCCCGACTGGACCTGGGAGGAGTGGGCGCAGGCCAACCGGAAGATCGCCGCCCTGGGGCTGAAGTCCCCCGACGGACGCGACATGGTGGGCGCCAACGACAACGGTGTCAACGAGGACATCTTCGAGGACTGGCTGCGCAGCCGCGGCGGAAAGCTCTACAAGAGCCAGACCGAACTCGGCTTCACCGAGGACGACCTCACCGAGTTCTGGACGTTCTGCGACAAGCTGCGCAGGGAAGGTGTCGTCGCCCAGGCCGAGGACACCTCTCAGGCGAACACCACCGAGACCGCACCCATGGGCCGAGGGCTTGCCGCCGCCGACTTCACCTGGGACGCACCGTTCCCCGGGTACACCGGGCTGCTCGGCGACCAGGTCCACTTCGCGCCGGTCCCCACCACCGACGGGCGCCAGGGCGCGTACTTCAAGCCCTCCATGCTCCTCGGCGTCGGAGCGAACAGCGAACACCCCAAGGAGGCGGCCGCGCTGGTCGACTTCCTGCTCAACGACGAGCGGGCCGGCGACATCCTCGGCTTCACCCGTTCCACGCCCCCGAACCGGAAGATCGCGGCCCGCGTCGCCAAGACCCTCGAAGGCGCGGAGAAGGAGATCTACGAGTACGCGCAGAAGATGGAGAAGTACGGACTGGACGCCCCGCCGTCCGCCCCGCCACGGGGAGACGTCGCCATCCAGACCGCCTTCAACCGCGCCTACCAGCGCGTGATGTACGAACTGACCTCCCCGCGTGAGGCGGCGCGCGAACTCATCGACGAGGCCGAACGGGAGCTGCGGTCATGAGCACAGTGTCGACCAGGGCGCCCGCACGCGCCGACCGCCCGGCGGAGTCACGGCCGCCGGCCAAACGCCGGCGCCCCCGGCGCCGCGAACAGCAGTGGCCCGCCTACGTGTTCCTGACACCGTGGATGCTCGGCGCGGCCGTGCTGACCCTGGTGCCGATGGCCGTGTCGCTGTACCTGTCATTCACGGACTACAACCTGTTCGACCCGCCGCAGTGGGTGGGTCTGCGCAACTACAAGGAGATGCTCACCGAGGACCCCCGGTTCTGGCGGTCGGTCGGCACCACCCTGCTGTACGTCGTGGTCGCCGTACCGCTCAAGCTGCTCCTCGCACTCGGCGCGGCGATGCTCCTGAAGAACCTCGGCCGAGGCCGCGCGTTCTACCGCTCCGCCTTCTACGCGCCCTCGCTGCTCGGGGCGAGCATGACGATCGCCCTGGTGTGGCGCGCGCTGTTCAACGACGGCGGCTCGGTCGTCGACATCCTCGGCACCATCGGCATCGACACCGGCGGCTGGGTCGGCAACCCCGACCTCGCGGTGTTCGTCATCGTCCTGCTGACGGTGTGGCAGTTCGGCGCACCCATGGTGATCTTCCTCGCCGGGCTCCAGCAGATCTCGCCCGAGCTGTACGAGGCCGCGGCGCTGGACGGCGCGGGACGCTGGCGGCAGTTCGTCTCCGTCACCGTGCCGATGCTGTCCCCGGTGGTCTTCTTCAACCTGGTCCTGGAGATGATCCAGTCCTTCCAGGTGTTCACCCCCGCCTTCGCGGTCAGCGGTGGCAGCGGCGGCCCAGCCGACTCGACCATGTTCTACACGCTCTACCTCTACGAACGCGGCTTCACCGCCTCCCACATGGGCTACGCCGCGGCCATGGCCTGGCTGCTGCTCGTCGCCATCGGCATCATCACCCTGATCCTGTTCAGGACGTCCAGGTCCTGGGTCTTCTACGCGGACGAGGAGGGACGATGAACCTCACCACCAGGCGATGGCTCCCGCACACGATCGCCGTCGTGGGCCTGCTCGTCCTGCTGTACCCCCTGGCCTGGCTGCTCGCCACGTCGCTCAAGCCGGCCGACGAGGTGGTGACCAGCCTCGACCTGTGGCCCAGCCACCTGGAGTGGTCGAACTACACGACCGCCCTCGACGGTGTGTCCGGGGTCCCCGTGACCCGGCTGCTCTGGAACACCGTGCTGATCGCGGGCGGCGCGGTGATCGGCAACGTGCTCTCCTGCTCCCTCGCCGCCTACGCCTTCGCCCGGCTGCGCTTCCGGATGAGCAAGGTGATGTTCGCCTTCATGGTGGCGACGCTGATGCTCCCGCACCACGTCGTGCTCATCCCGCAGTACATCATCTTCAACCGGCTCGGCATGGTGGACACCTACTGGCCGCTGATCCTGCCGAAGTTCCTGGCCACCGAGGCGTTCTTCGTCTTCCTCATCGTCCAGTTCATGCGCGGACTGCCGCGCGAGCTGGAGGAGTCCGCCCGCATCGACGGCGCCGGCGCCTTCCGCACGTACTGGTCGGTGACGCTGCCGCTGAGCCGGCCGGCGCTGATCACCACGGCGATCTTCACCTTTATCTGGACGTGGAACGACTTCTTCACGCAGATGATCTATCTGTTCGCTCCGGAGAAGTTCACCATCACCCTGGCCCTGCGCAGCTTCGTCGACCAGTCCAGCACCTCGGCGTACGGACCCATGTTCGCGATGTCGGTGATCTCCGTGCTGCCGATCGTGCTGTTCTTCTTCGTCTTCCAGCGCTACCTGGTGCAGGGCATGGCCACCTCCGGACTGAAGGGCTGACACCATGACCCAGGCACCGACCCTGCCGCCGAGCGACCGCCGCGAACCCGGGGAGGTCTTCTCGGCCGGCTTCACCCTCTTCGCGGACGTGCTGCTGGTGGGTGTGGTCACCAGCGTCGCCTGCCTCCCCGTCGTCACCGCGCCGGCCGCCTTCGCCGCCGCGTCCGCGACCCTGCGCCGGGCCGCGGAAGACGGCACGCCCGTCGGGGCCGGCGGCTACCTGGGACACCTGCGCGCCCACCTGACACCGGGCTCGCTCGCCGGCGGTCTGGCCGTACCGCTGCTCGTCGTCGCCCTGCTGGTCGACTCGGCGCTGACCCGCAGCAGCCTGCCCGGGGCGGACCTCATGGCCCCCGCGCTGGTCCTGCTCACCCTCGGCCTGGCGGTGGTCGCCCTGCGCACCACCGCACTGCCGGCCCCGCACCGGCTCTCGCCACGTGAGGGCTTCCTGCGCTCCGTCGCCGGCCCCCGCGGCACGCTGCTGCTCGCCGCGGCGGTGGTGCTGGCCGCGCTGCTCGCCTGGTCGATACCCGTACTGATCCCGCTGCTCCCCGGCCCGCTGGCCTTCGCGGCCACCGTCGTCGACATGCGCGGCACGGGGGAGGGAGGGACGGACTGACCCGTACGTCAGGCCGGCGCGCCGTCCACCTGGAGGTCGACCTGTTCGCCGTAGAACGCGACCAGGCCGGCGATCCGGTGGACCTGCGCGGTCGGGAAGTCGTACGCCCAGACGATGTCCGGGTGGGCCTCGGGATCGGAGCGCAGCGACCAGTAGCCGCTCGTCGTCCCCTTGTACGGGCAGCGGGTGACCGTGTCCGAGGGCAGGAGCCGCGTCCAGTCGACGTACGCGCGGTCGAGGTAGTAACGCGTGGGCAGGCCCGTCTCGAACAGGGTCACGCAGTGCGGTGCGTCCGCCAGCACCTCCCCGTTCAGCTCCACGCGGACGCTGCTGGAGGAGCGCAACGCGTCCACACGCGAGTAGGGGCTCCGCGGATGTACGAAGACCGTTTCGTCCTCCTCGAACCAGTCGTCCAGCGCCTCCCACTCGAAGCGGACGGTGCCGCGCACCCGCTCGGGCGCCTCGTCGTCCCAGACCCAGACCGCCGCCTCGCGGACCTCGGACCCGAAGCGCAGGGAGTGCCGCCGGGCGGTCCAGGCGCCCAGGGTCCGGGTCTCCCCGTCGGCGGTCAGCACCACCCCCTCGGCCAGGTCGTCGAGCGGGATGCCGAACTGCGGATACGGGGGCCACTCCCACACGTACAGCGCACGCCGGGTGTCGAAGACGGCACGGCCGCCGATCAGCCCACGGACACGGCGCGGCACGGGCTCCACGTGCCCCACGGGCACGATCGCACTCGGGTACCGCACGGACTCGGTCGTCAACGGTCCTCACCTCGGCTCGTTCGATTCGGTTTCGGGCGTCCCGGGCCGGTCGGCCGGCCCTCGCGCCGCCACCCTTCCGATGGTGTGATCTCATCCGGGTCGGGCGCCACTCGGCGGACCGGCGGCATGAGGCGAGAGGAGCCCGGACCGATGGGCGGAGCGACGGGGACCGGCGTGGTCCTTTCGGGATACGGCCCGGTCGGCCGGGCGTTCGTCGACCATCTCGTGCGGCACGGGGACGGACTCGCCCGCCTGCACGGCGTACGGCCGGTGGTCCGCGCCGTTCGCGCGAGCTCGGGCCAGTGCCTGCTGGGTGACGACGGGCAGCCGGTGCCACCGCGCGCGGCCTGGGATCCGCCGGAGCCGCTGGACGAGACGCTCGGCCGGACCGGCGCCACCGTGTTCGTGCAGGCGCTTCCCTCCTCGCCCGAGCTGCGCGCGCTCGCCGCGGACGAGGCGGTCACCGCGCTGCGCCGGGGCGTCCACGTCGTGACGGCCACCAAGAGCCACCTGCTCACCCACTGGGGAGACCTCGACGCGGCGGCCCGCGCCGGGCGGAGCATGATCAGGATCTCCGGGGCGACCGGAGCGGCGCTGCCCGCGGGCGACCTGTCGCGGACCGCCCTGCGCGGCATGGGCTGCCGGACGATCCGGGCCTGCCCCAACGGCACCGTGACCTTCGTGCTCGACCGCCTCGCCGAGGGCCACTCGTTGCGCGACGCGGTCCGCGAGGCGCGCCGGCGCGGGATCGCGGAGGCGGACCCGTCGGCCGACCTGTCCGGCGCGGACGCCGCCACGAAGGTGCGGCTGCTGGCCGCACTGGCCTGGGGCTGGGACCCGGCGTCGGTGCGCGTGCGCGCACAGCCCGTGGACGAGGACACCGCCGGCGCGGCCCTGAGCGCGGCCTCCCGCTCGCGTCGCCTGCGGGCGGTCGTCGTCGCCTCCGTGGACCGGTCCCTCCTCGTGGACGTACGCCTGGAGGAGACGGAGCCCGGGGACCCGCTGCACGCGCTCACGGGGCCGGAGAAGGCCGTGGTCTTCGGCTGCCCGGACGCGGGCGACGTGACCGTGAGCGGCGGGCGGTCGAGTCCGGCGGGTGCGGCCCTGGCGATGGTGAAGGACACCATCGAGGTCACGGCGGACCGGACGGGGTTCCACTGACGCCGCCGGGCACGGTGATCACGGTCTTGCCGCGGGCGTGGCCCTCCTCCACGTGGCGCACGCCGTCGGCCGTGTCGGCCGGCGAGCAGGTCCGCGTGCGCCGGACCGGCCGGGGTCGCCGGGAGGATCGGGCCCAGCCGCTGCCGGGTGAAGGCGTTGGCCGCCGTCACTCTCAGCATGGAGCCGATCGCGCCGAACACCCGGCCGGGCGAGCCGCCCCCGTTGGCCACCAGGACCCCGGTGGGGGTGAGTGCCCGGCGCAGTCGGCCGGGCGGGTGGTTGCCCACGTTGTCCAGGATCACGTCGTAGCGCACGCGTCCCTCGGTGAAGTCCTGTCGGGCGTGGTCGACGACGTGCGCGGCGCCCAGGGAACGCACCAGATCGCCGTTGCCGGCGCCGCAGACTCCGGTGACCTCGGCGCCCAGCACCGCGGCGATCTGCACGGCGAAGGTGCCCACGCCGCCGCCCGCGCCGTTGACCAGTACCCGCTGCCCGGACCGGGCCCGGCCCACGGTCCGGATGCCGCGCAGGGCGGTCACCGCGGCCATCGGTACGGCGGCGGCCTGCTCGAAGGTGAGGGCGGCCGGCTTGGGCACCAGCAGCCCGGCGCCGGCGCACCCGTACCCGGCGAAGGCACCGGGGCAGAAGCCCAGCACCTCGGTGCCCGGCACGAGCCCCTCCACGCCGGCGCCGGCACTCTCCACCACTCCGGCGACGTCGATGCCGGCCACCCGGCAATTCGGACGCCTGAACCCCATGCCACCCGTCAGCCGCGCCGCGTACGGGTCGCCGCGCATCATGTGCCAGTCGTACGGGTTCACCGAGGCGGCACGCACCCGTATCAGCACCTGGCCGTTCCCCGGCCGGGGCCGGTCGATCTCCTCGACCCGCAGCACCTCGGGCGGGCCGAAGCGTTCCTGGACCACCGCCTACATCGGCCCGCCCCTTCCCCCTGGCGCCCGTCAGCCGCCGAAGCGACCGCGCGCGTCCTCGATGTGGCCGAGGTACTGGTGGGTCCAGCCGCACATGGCGTCGACCGTGGTGCGCAGCGCCCGCCCCGGCTCGGTGAGGGTGTACTCGACCCGCGGCGGCACGGTGGGGTACACCGTCCGCTCGACCAGGCCGTTGCGCTCCAGCATGCGGAGGTTCTGCGTGAGCATCTTGTGGCTGACGCCCTCGACCTCGTTCCGCAACTCGCTGAAGCGCAGGGTGCGTTCACCGAGCGCCTCGATGATCAGGAGCGCCCACTTGTTGGCGATGTCGGAGAAGATCTCCCGGGCCAGGGAGTCCGCGCGCCTCAGATCGGCGTCCTCGGGCAGTCCCTTGAGTAGCTGTTTGGCGCTCATTTGCCCATACTCTCCTACGGTTTCCGAGTAACCACAACGTCGCGACCGCGTTCGCGTGCTTCGACGCGGCCACTGCGACGTGGCTCGAGGGCGACGGGCAGGGCGACATTCTCGACCTGTACGACCAGGGCCTGGCCGCCGTGCGCGGCTAGCGTTCTCACGAACGGTCCGTTGCCCGAGCGCCCCCTTGCCCGCGCTGCGGCGCCGAGCCCGGATCGCCTTGCTGCTCGCGCGGCGGCGCGTATCAGCGCCCCTCGGCGGCGACCGGCGCCAGCCGGTAGGCGTCCCCGTGCGTCCGGACGCGGCCCGCGGTGGGCGGTGCGAAGTGGGTGCCGAGCAGGAGCGTGTCCGTGTCGGCGAGGCCGCCCAGCAGCCGGCGGCGCGTGGCCTCGGCCTGCTCAGGGTCGATGTCGACGCAGGCGCCGATCCCGGGGCGGGCGAGCTGGACCGGGTGGTGGACGCAGTCGCCGCTGATCAGTGCCGTCCGCCCCCGCGATGTCAGCTCGACGGCGACGTGGCCGGGGGTGTGACCCGGGGTGGGGACCAGGCGCAGGCTCGGCGTGATCCCGACGCCCTCGCCCGGCACGTCGACGAGGTCGAGCAGGCCCGCCTCCTCGACGGGGACCACGGAGTCGCGGAACATCTGCCGGCGCGCCTCATCCATGTCGTACGTGGCCCAGAACTCCCGTTCGGTGCGTGAGGTGAGATGGCGGGCGTTGGGGAAGGTGGGAACCCACGCGCCGTTCAACTCCCGCGTGTTCCAGCCGACGTGGTCGGCGTGCAGGTGGGTGAGGACCACCAGGTCGACGGAGTCCGGGGGGAATCCGGCGGCGGTGAGACGGTCGACGAAGTCCGTCCGCAGGTTGTGCCAGGCGGGGTTGGCCCGATCCTTGCCGTTGCCGATGCCCGTGTCGACCAGGACCCGCAGCCCGTCCACGACGAACGCGAAGCTGTGACTGTCGAGGCGCAGGGTGCCGTCCTGGGCGGCGAAGTCGGGTCGCAGCCAGGCATGTTGTGAAACGACCTCCGTGGTCGCGCCGGGCAGTAGCCAAGGGCCGGTCGCGGGCGGCAGGGGGATCTCGTCGACGCGGTGGACGGTGACGTCGCCCAGGGTCCAGGAGGGAGTCGGCATGGTCGATGGGTTCCTTCGTTCGGCGTCGGACTGGACTGGCAGGCTAAAGGCAATCGGTTTGCGTTAAAGAATCGTAGGCCCTAGAGTCGACTAAAGCAAACAGTTAGCTTTTGTCGCGGTGATGCCTCCGTTGCGCTCGTCCGCCGTCCGATCAGGAGAAACGTCTGTGTCCGCCGACCAACTCACGCCGTCCGAGGCGAACCGCTGGGCCGCCCGCGCCGGGCTGTCGCTTCCGGCCGACCGCCTCGACGCGGTCGCCGCCACCGCCGATCACATCCACTCCGTAGTCGCCGCCCTCCGGGAGATCGACTTCGGGGACACCCCGCCCGCACCCGCCTACCGTGCGGGGGAGGAGCAGGCCGATGCAGCCGTATGAACTGACCCTGACCGCCGCCGCCGACGCGATCCGGTCGCGGCGGCTGTCCCCGGTCGAGCTCGTGGACTCCGTACTCCACCGGATCGACGAGGTGGAACCGCACCTCCACGCCTACGCCACCGTCACGGCCGTCCGGGCCCGCCGCGCGGCCCACGAGGCGGCGAACGACATCGCGGCCGGCCGCCACCGTGGACCGCTGCACGGGATACCGCTGGGGCTGAAGGACCTGATCGACGTCGCCGGCACGGCGACCTCGGCCGGCTCCCGGGTCCGCGCGGACCACCGTGCGCCGGGCGACAGCACCGTGGCCGCGCGCCTGTCGGCGGCCGGCGCGGTCCTGGTCGGCAAGACCCACACCCACGAGTTCGCCTACGGCCTGACCACCCCGCAGACCAGCAACGCCTGGGACCCCGACCGGATCGCCGGCGGCTCCAGCGGCGGGTCGGCCGTCGCCGTCGCCGCCGGTGCCGCCACCTTCGCCCTGGGAACCGACACCGGCGGATCGATCCGGGTACCCGTCGCGCTCAACGGGGTCGTCGGGCTCAAGCCGACCTACGGCCTGGTCCCCCGCACCGGCGTCACGTCACTGTCCTGGTCCCTGGACCATGTCGGCCCCGTCACCCGGACCGTGGAGGACGCGGCCCTGGCCCTGCCGGCCCTCGCCGGACACGACCCCCGCGACCCAGCCTCGGTGCACGCGCCCCGAGCGGAGCACCGGCCGGGCACGGGCAGGGGGACAGACACGGGCACGGACCTGACCGGGCTGCGCGTCGGCGTGCCGCGCAACTACTACTTCGACCACGTCGACCCGGAGGTGGAGGCGGCCGTCCGGCACGCCATCGGCCGGCTCCAGGACCTCGGCGCGCTTCTCGTCGACGTGGAGATCCCGATGGCACGCCACGTCCAGGCCACTCACTGGGGGCTGATGGTGCCGGAGGCCACCGCCTACCACGAACAGACCCTGCGCACGGTCCCCGAGCTGTACCAGGCGGACGTCCGCGTCCTCCTCGAAGCCGGCGAACTCATGCCCGCTGGTGACTACCTGCGCGCCCAACGCGCCCGCACGCTGATGCGACAGGCCTGGGCCCGCTTGCTGGACGAGGTCGACATCATCGCCGCCCCGACGGTCCCGGCCACCGCCGTGACGGCCGGCAGCGAGACCGTCACCTGGCCCGACGGCACCGTCGAGAGCGTCTCCGACGCCTATGTGCGGCTGTCCTCCCCGGCCAACATCACCGGGCTGCCGTCCCTGTCCGTGCCGGTCGGCCACGACACGGCGGGCCTGCCCATGGGCATGCAGCTGATGGGCCGGCCCTTCGGGGAGAGCGTGCTGCTGCGGGCCGGTCACGCCTACGAGACGACCCGGCCCGTCCGCGAGCCCGCGCCGGTGGCATGAGCGACGGGATTCCGGAACCGGTAGACGCAACGCGTTTGCTTTAGGGTGGAGGCATGAGCCGCCAGATGGTGCGCCCCGGCGGGCGCAGCGCCCGAGTCCAGGCCTCGGTCCACGCCGCCGTACGCGAACTCGCGTCGGAGGTGGGCCGCGACGCCCTGACCGTACCGATGGTCGCCCAGCGCGCCGGTGTGACGCCCTCGACGATCTACCGGCGCTGGGGTGACCTCCAGGAACTGCTCTCCGACGTGGCGGTCGAGCGCCTGCGCCCCGACACGGCGCCCAAGGAAGTCGGCGACCTGAGTGCCGACCTGACCGCGTGGGCCGAGCAGTTCCTGGACGAGATGGCCTCTCCCTCCGGCCGCGCCTACATCCGCGACGCCCTGCTCGGCGATCCGGACGGCGGCAACGCCGGGCAGTGCTCCGCCTACGCCGCCGAGCAGATCGACGTCATCCTCACCCGCGCGACCGCGCGCGGCGAACGGGCACCCGACACCGAGACGGTCGTCGACCACGTCGTGGCCCCGCTGATGTACCGCATCCTCTTCCGCCCGGACGGTCTCGACGCCGCCCACGCCCGCCGACTCGTGGCGACGGTGCTGTAGCCACGGGGGACGGCGTACCGTCCCGGTCAGGGCCACCGGGGACCCAGCCCCGAGGAGGCCACGACGGTCCGTCCGTGCCGGGCGACGCGGTAGCGCAGCCGTCCGTCCGCCACCCACACGGTCATCCGCAGCCGGCCGTTCGGCGAGGCGATGGTGACCCGCCCGTGCTCGTGATCCCGGACCTGGTGGTCGCCCCGACGGCGCGCGCTGCCGAGTAGCCCTGAACGCCGGCCCGGACGGCGGAGTGCCGATGCCCGGATACACCGCGCTGACGCCGTCGTCCGCCTGGTCGCCGGAGGCCGGCTTCGGCTGGGTGGGCGACCGGCCCAACGGCCGGGATCGCGGCGGCGAGCCGCTGATCCGCGACATGCTGTACCACGACCGACGACGCACGCGGCTTCGGCTGGACCAAGGAGCGCCCCGACACCCGGGACCGGGGCACGGGCGACGCCCTGCGACGGGACTTCGTCACCCAGAAGGTCAAGGACTCCGCGAACCGGCTGCGTCTGCCCGCCGGCCGGCACACCGTGTGGATCCTGACGGGCGACATGATCGCCGAGTCCGCCATCACCACGATCTCCGAGAACGGCACCGTCCTCGCCCGCTCCGGAGAGGACACCCTGCCGGCCCGCTCCTTCGCCTGGTTCTCCTTCGAACTGGACGGCGGCGCGTCCGGCCGTACCGCCGAACTGGACATCAAAGGCTCCGAGTTGAACGGCCTCTGGCGGATCGGCGCCCTGGCCGTCCGCTGACGCCCGGCCCGCCCCGCCCCGCACTCCGCACGACTCCGCACCTCCTCACCGGCCGCCCCTGGCGGCCCGACCCCGACTGGGAGACCACCTCAGATGGCACGATCGAAGACGATCACGGGGACGAGGGCACGGCGGGCCCGGGGACCGCCCCGGCACGCACACGAACCACATCATGGACGACATCGCCGACGCCTACTCCGACCCGTCGGTCATCCGCGGAAAGGACGGCTACTGGTACGCCTACGCGACCCAGACCTCCATGACCCGGGAGAACGCCGGCGGACCGTGGGAGTCCCAGCATTTCATGCCGATCACCCGCTCGTCCGACCTGGTCAACTGGACCTACGTCGGCGACGTGTTCGGCCCGGACAACCACCCGACGTGGCGCGACTTCGAGAGCACCTACTACTGGGCGCCCGACATCCGCTACAGCAACGGCAAGTACTACCTGTGTACTACTCGGTCGCCGGGAACGACGACAACACCATCGCGCTCGCCACCGCCGACCACCCCGCCGGGCCCTGGCGGGACATCGGCCGCCCGGTGCTGCCGTACGGCAAGAAGGTCAACCAGATCGCCCCGGCGGTCTTCGTCGACACCGACGGGGAGAAGTACCTCTACTACGGCTCCTTCCGCGACGGCGGCATCGAAGCCGTGCGGCTCGACGCCGAGGGCACGGCGCCCGTCGGGGACCCGGTGCAGGTGGTCGGCGCACGCCGCGGTGAGGCTACGTCGGCCGGTCGAAGGACCCGATGGGACCGTTCGTCGACGCGGAGGGCGTCGGCCTGGCGGACCGCCACCCGGGCGGCACGATCGTCAACTCGCCCAACGGCAACAAGTGGGTGGCCACCGGGCACTCGGCCAACGTGGTGGACAAGTCCGGTCAGGACTGGATCCTCACCAACGGCTTCGACCGCTACGAGAAGGACCCCGGCCGGGGCGGTCGCCCCACGGTCATGGACCGCCTCGACTGGATCGACGGCTGGCCGACCGTCCGCGCCGGTGCCTGGACCGGCGTGGACGCCCAGAAGGCGCCGGTCGCGCGGTCGGACGCCGGCAGCGACTTCGGGTCCGGGCTCGGCGGCTTCCGGATGCTGGGCCCGGGCGCCTGGAGGGAGGGAACCGACCCGGACGCGGGCGGCTACGCACGAGCGGCCGCCGACGGCCCCGCCCCGCAGTTGCTGCTTCCGGACCACGCCCCGCGAGGCGACGTGCGGCTGGAGGCGGACGTACGGCTGCGCGACGACCGCGGCCGGGTGGGCCTGGTGCTGGCCGCGGGGAGCGCCTCCGACCACCTGATCGCCTGGGTCGGGGCCGACCGGACCCTCACGGTCGAACTGACCCGGGCGGCAAGGTGCGGAAGTCCCGGACGGAACGACTGCACTCCGCCGCCGACACCGGGAGCCGGCACGCGCTGAGCGCCGAGATCCGCGACGGCCGCGCCCGGGTGGAGCTGAGTTCGGCGATGCTCGGCATGCTCCTGGCCGAGTTCGAGGTGGACGTCCCCGACTCGTGGCGGCGTGGCGGCGCGGCGTCGGCCCACGGCACGGGCGAGGTCGACAACGTCGGCGTCACCCGGCTCTACACCCCGGTGACGAGGAAGCGGCCCGACCCGAAAGTCGGCAGGGAGCTGCGGGCCTACCGCGAGGAGTTCACCGACGACCGGCTCGACGGCTGGGAGTGGTTCGGACCGTCCGACGGGCGGGTGGCCGACGGGAAGTACGCGTGGCCCACCCAGGACGCCGACTTCTCCGGCGAGGGGACGATGGCCTCCGCCCTGCTCCGTGACGCCCCGAAGGGCACCTACACCGTCGAGGCCAAGCTGCACCTCCCGATCACCGACGCCCCCGACGGCCGGAGCCAGGCCGGCCTCATCGCCTTCCGCAGCCCGGAGGACTCCATTCACCTGGCACCGGACCCGCACCGGTCCCACCCGTGATCCAGGTCCTCCGCCCTCCGGCGGCGGCTGGGGAAGCTGAGGTGGCTTCGTGTCGCCGCGATTTGTTCCGGCCGCGGTGGGAGTCTGTATCTGGTGAGCGTCGTAGCCCCACGCGCGACGCCGCCAGGCACGAGACACCACGGAGGATGTCATGACGCACACGCCGAGTGACCAGACCACCGCGCCGTCCGGCCGTCCGCCCGTGGTGGACCAGGCCACCTGGCAGGCCGCCCGTGACGAGCTGCTGGTCCGCGAGAAGGCGCACACCCGCGCCGGTGACGCCCTCGCGGCGGCCCGTCGCCGGCTGCCGATGGTCGAGTTCGACGGGACGGTCGAGGTCGTCGGACCCGACGGCCCCGTCCCGTTCCTGGACCTCTTCCAGGGCCGCGACGAACTCGTGGTCTACAAGCACATGTGGTACGACGGCGCGCCGCACCAGGGGCAGTGCGAGGGCTGCACCACCACCGTCTGGCACCTGAAGGACGCCGTCTACCTCAACGCGCGCGGCGTGTCCTTCGCCGTCGTGACCACGGGCCGCTGGGAGGAGGTCGCCGCCTACGTCGAGTTCATGGGCTACACCCAGCCCTGGTACTCGATCCGCGGCGTGGAGGGGCCGGCCGGCGGCGAGACCGGATACCTCACCTCCTACCTGCGCGAAGGCGACCGCGTCTTCCTCACCTACTCCACGACGGGCCGCGGCACCGAGCGGGTCAACGGATCCATCGCCCTGCTCGACCTCACGCCGTACGGCCGCGGCGAGGCCTGGGAGGACAACCCCGAGGGCCGGCCGGAGGGCGGCGAGCCGTGCTATTCCTGGCGCTCGGACGTGGACGGCAACGCCACGTGGGGCCCGACCAGCCGCCCCGTCCCCCAGTGGACGCGCCCCGGCGCGACCCCGGAGGAAACCCTGGGCCGGCTCGGCCCCTACGGCTGAGGCGAGGCCGTCGCCACGGCGTCAGTGCTCCAGGCCCCCGGTGACCGCTCGCGCCCGCGCGGGGTGGCTCAGTACGTCGGTGCTGTCGGCGAACTGGTCGACGGCACCGGTCGGCGGCAGCGCCCTGACGGACGGGTCGGCGACGCGGGCGGTCAGCGCCTCGGCGAAGCGTTCGGCGCGCAGGACCCGGAACGGCCGCCCGTGATAGGGGCGCGTGGCGGGGTCGACGGGGTCGGTCAGCCCGAGCTGGTTGTGCGCGTCGGCCACGACCTCGTAGGCGCGGGCGAGGCGGTCCTCGCGGGTCTGCGGGTCGGTGGCGGCGAGAGCGGCCGTGAGGACCGGCGTGAGGGACGCCGCCTGTGGGGTGCGGGCGAAAGCACTTCCGAGCCACTTGCCGTACGGCGGATAGCGACGGTCCATCAGCAGGCACAGCCGCATCAGGTCGCGGACCAGCCGCGCGGCGACGACGGCGGAACCCAGCTCGTCGCCCACTTCGCCGCACCTGCCGACGAAGGCCTCCTCCTGCGAGACGCGCCGCCACTGGCAGGCGAGCAGGTACAGCCAGAGGTCGTGCGGATACCAGTCGAGCGTCGCCCGGGCCGGGACGAGCTGTCCCAGCCCGTCATGGAACACGGCGCCGGCGGTGACCTCGGCGAGCCGCTGAGTGGGAGCGGACAGCCAGTCCGCCACGGTGACGCCCCGACCGGGATCGAACCCCAGCCGTTCGGTGAACCACCCGCCCGCATCCGTGATGTCGACACGGTGATGGACCGGCCCGTCGGTCGCCCGCATCACCCGGATCCCCTCCTCGGCGGTGGCGGCGAAGTGGGTCGGATACCCGTGGAACGCATTCGGCAGACGCTCCGCGAGCACGTCCCAGATCCTCGCACCGTGCCGGTCGACGTCCCCCGGCCGCAGGAAGAGCTCCAGCCGAGGCCCCCATTCGTGATCCGCCGAGCGCGGGGTGTCGAACCCCAGCACCTCCGAACCACCACCCACCCGCGCGGCCGAGTGGACGACCCCGGGGGCCTCCGCGTCCAACAGGGGCCGGACGGCTTCGGAATAGAAACGGCGGGCCAGCTCCAGCCCGGGCACGAAAGGCGGTGTGGTCATGCCCGGGAGACTGCCGGACGGGGAGACTTCGGGCGAAGCGTTTTCCGGGTTCACCGTCCGTCCGCGTGACCGTGCCGGTCGGACACCGGCTGCGTCAGGCATGCCCCACAGCATGACGGAAGCCGGTCGGACTTCGAGGGCGGTGGCGGTGAAGGTAGGTTCAGGTGATGGCTGATGACTGGCGGGCGGACCGGATCGGGGCCGCGCTGAGAGGGGAGAACCCGACCGTGATGCGGCGGCCGGCCGCGGGATTCGCGGTGATCGGGGACGTCCAGTTCCTGCCGGGCTACTCGGTTCTCCTCGTGGACGAACCGGATGTGCAGCGGCTGTCCGACCTGCCGAGGGCGAAACGGCTGTCGTTCCTGTCCGACATGGACCGGCTCGGCGAAGCGGTGGAGCGTGCCTGCCGACTGCTGGACCCCGCCTTCCGCCGGGTCAACCTGGAGATCCTCGGCAACACGGACCCCTTCCTGCACGCGCACGTCTGGCCGCGCTTCGACTGGGAGCCGGCCGACTTGGTCGGTGGCCCCGTCTGGCTCCATCCGCGAGAACGGTGGAGCGACGACCAGTTCCGGCTGGGTCCCCGACATGACGTACTGCGAGCCTCGATCGTCCGCGAACTGGACGAGTTGGGAGCGGTCGTCGGGTGCGAGTGAGCGGGCGGTGGCCTGCGGCTAGCGGTACGGATCGACACCACGGACGCCGCGAGCATCGCGGCCGCCGCCAAGCAGGTGCTCGCAGCCCATCCGGACCTCAACGTCCTCGTCACGATGGCCGGCGTGATGCACGCCGAGGACTGGCACGATCCCGCCACGTTCCTCGCCACCGCGGAGTCCACGGTGACGACCAACGTGCTCGGCCCGATCCGGCTCATCGCCGCCTTCGTCGAGCACCTGCGGACCCGTCCGGACGCCACGATCATGACCGTCTCCTCGGGCCTGGCGTTCACGCCGCTGAAGGTCACGCCCAGCTACAACGCGTCCAAGGCCGCGATCCACATGCTCAGCGAGTCCGTCCGGCTCCAGCTCGCCGACACCTCCGTGAAGGTCGTGGAACTCGTACCGCCGTCCGTGCGCACCGCGCTGCTGCCCGGACAGGAGGACAACGAGCACGCCATGCCCCTCGACGAGTTCGTCACGGAGGTCGTCGGCCTGATCGAGGCCGAGCCCGACGCCCGGGAGATCCAGGTCGAGCGCGTGAAGTTCCTGCGCTACGGGGAGGCCCGCGGCGACTACGACCAGGTCGTGGCCGCACTCAACGCGACCGACCCGCACGGGAAGTAGGAGCGGAGCGGGAGTCGCACCCACGGTGGTGCCGGGCGGCCTCAGCCGATCTTCTTCGCGAATGGCCGTAAAAAGTCGTCAACGGCGTACAACCACCGAACAGGCGCAAAGGTCTCAACGGGTGGCTTCAGCAACACCATGGGGAGGCCAGTCCGATTCACGGATCGAGGGTGCCATGAAGCGTTCCATGCAAGCCGTGGGTGCGTCGTTGATCGCTGTCGGGGCCATCGGAGCGGGGCTGATGGTGACCGCCCCCGCCGCCGGCGCGGCCACCAACGGCGCGACCGCCTCGTACAACGGGGTCTGCGGCTCCGGCTACAAGGTGGTGAACTCCATGCCGATCGGGAAGACCGGCACGGTCTACCTCACCTACAACTCGGCAACCGGCAAGAACTGTACGGTCACCATCCGCAACAGCACCGGCGCACCGAAGTACATGGTGGCCTACGTGCGCAACGTCGACAGCAGCGAGGACATGTACGACGCGGGCGAGTACCGCTCGTACGCGGGGCCGGTGTACGCCTTCGCGCGAGGTGCCTGCGTGGAGTGGGGCGGCGTCATCGACAACCTCCAGGCCTGGAACTACGGCTCCAACTGCGGCGCCCTCGCGGCCAAGACCCCGCAGAAGGACTGGTTCGCCGGGGACCGGTGAGGCAGGCCGGCGAACGACCGGTGACGATCAGGGGCTCCGCCGGCGGGCGGAGTCCCTCACCGTGTGCCGGTGGCGCCCGGGGTCAGGCGCCCACCGCCACAGGCTGCACGTCCCTGTTCGCCTTGGCACTGATCACCGGCGGCGTCGGGCCCTGGATGCCGTACGCGATGTTCGGCTGCGTGTTCGTGGGCACGCTCGCCGGACTCCTGCCACGGGCGAAAGGCCGGTGCGCGGTGCTGATGCCGGCGGGCCCAGCCGTGCTCACCTTCCGGCGCGCGGCGCGCCGGGCCCGCTTCCGGGCACCGGTCCGCTTCGCCGCTCCCCGGCGGGACGCGGCGGAACCCCGCTGAAGGGCGGGCCCCGACCCACCACGCCCGGACGGCAGACCCGGCGAGTACGGTGTCGAGATGAACGGCACCGAGGCACCCGTCCTCCTGCACACCACCGGCCGGGCCGCCCACATCACCCTCAACCGGCCCAGGGCCCTGAACTCCCTCACCCACGAGATGGTGCTCCGCGTCGACGAGGCGCTGACCGCCTGGGAGCGGGACCCGGCCGTCGAGACCGTCGTCATCACCGGCGCGGGGGAGCGCGGCCTGTGCGCGGGCGGCGACATCCGGACCATCCACGACGACGCCCGCGACGGGGACGGCACCGCCTCGGCCGCCTTCTGGCGCGACGAGTACCGCCTCAACGCCCGCATCGCCCGCTACCCCAAGCCCTACGTCGCCGTCATGGACGGCATCGTCATGGGCGGCGGCGTCGGCATCTCCGCGCACGGCAGTGTCCGGATCGTCACCGAGCGGTCCAGGATCGCCATGCCCGAGACCGGCATCGGCTTCGTGCCCGACGTCGGCGGCACCCACCTGCTCGCCGTCGCCCCCGGCGAACTCGGCACCCACCTCGCCCTGACCGGCACGCAGATCGGTGCCGCCGACGCCCTGTTGTGTGGACTCGCCGACCACTACGTGCCCTCCGCCGCGCTGCGGGACCTCGTCGACGAACTGGCCGAACTGCCCGTCCCCGATGCCCTGGCCCGGCACACACAGGCGCCCCCGCAGGGCGTCATGGCCGCGCACCGGGCCTGGATCGACGCCTGCTACGCCACGGACAGCGTCGAGGAGGCCGTACGGCGGCTGTACGACCACGGCGATCCGGCCGCAAAGGAGGCCGCCGAGACCCTGCTCGCCAAGTCGCCTACCTCTTTGCAAGTCACCCTGGCCGCCATACGCCGCGCCCGCGGGCTCGGCTCGCTGGAGCGGGTGCTGGACCAGGAGTACCGCGTCTCCTGCGCGGCGCTCGGCGCACCCGACCTGGTCGAGGGCATCCGCGCCCAGATCATCGACAAGGACCGCAACCCCCGCTGGTCACCGGCCGCCCTCGCCGACGTCGGCGACGCGGACGTCGAGCGCTTCTTCACCCCCCTCGGCGAGCGCGAACTCGGGCTCGCCACCACGGCCGACGCCGCGCCGGAACCCGGCCGTCAGCCCCGGTCGTAGGTGTGGAAGCCCCGGCCGGTCTTCCGGCCGAGGAGTCCCGCCTCCGCCATCCGCTGGAGCAGCGGCGGCGGGGCGTACAACAGCTCGCGGAACTCGTCGTACAGCGACTCCGCGATCGAGGCGACGGTGTCCAGACCGATGCAGGACGAGAGGGCGGTGGCGCAGCCGATCACGCCCCACCCGATGATCGGCAGTCCGTTCGCGCCCACGACGGTCGACGTCTCACCGCATCGCTCTGTTCTGACCCGCCCGCGTCGACAGAGGCACACCGGCGGCAGTCTTTGGGCCAATTCCGGGCCATGCCGGGGTGATCGGCGCCCCGTCGCGGCGGTGATCGCGCAGAGTACTCCCCATGACGACACCCGCAGAACAGCTCCGCGCCCTCGCCCGCACCCGTGCCTCGCTGGACGGCGAGGAGGTCACGTACTGGTGGACCGGTGACGTGTATGCCTGGGGTCCCGACGAGCCTTACCAGCGTGTCTTCGGCTTCGAAGGGGTCAACGTCGCCCGCCTCGTCCAGGACGCCGACGGCGGCCCGGACGCCTGTCGGCTGCTCACCCGCGAGGCCGCCTTCTACCTCGATCCCGTCAGCCGCGAGATCCTGGAGACCTGGCAGGACCTGCCGGTCGTGCACGTCTGGAACGACCCGGCGAACCAGAAGTGGCGCCCCTTCCCCGTCCCGACGACCGAACTCGGCGGACAGGTCTGCTTCAGCCTGGAGATCCCGCTCGCCTACCCCTCGCCGCTGCCGGTGGCCCAGTACCCGGTCCACTCGGCCGGCGACACGTACAAGGCCCTGGAGCTCTTCCAGTTCTTCGCCGACCGCGCCGACCTGGCGGGCCCCGCGCCCAGTGTCCCGGCGACCATGTCGTGGTCCCGGATGTCCCCGTGGCTCCCGTGGATGGCGCGCGGACAGCGCCCCGGCGGCCTCACCTTCCACTGCCGGGGCCGCAAGCTCGGCGCGTACACGGAGGTTCCCGAGCGCACCCGCGCGTACATCGCCGACCACCATCCGGAGTTCGCCCACGCCCCCGAGAAGTGGAGCGAGCCGAACGAGACCAGCTGGACCTACTTCCGCAAGCTCAACCCACCGCAGTAGCCGCCCGGCCACGGGCCGACCGCCGGTCCCGCCGGCACCAACCAGGCGCGACAGCGCAGCATCTCCAGCGGAGGGTTGGCGTCGAAGTCCGCCCAGTACTCCGCGCCGAACTCGCGCAGGCCGGCCTCGGACACCGTCAGCGGCACCCAGGTCACCTCGCTGAACCCGGCCGCCCGCAGCCACTTCTCGTAGACCTCGCGGCGCGGGAGGTTGGCGACGAAGGAGACCGGCGGGTCCAGCAGCGCCGTGATCCGCACCTGCGGTCCCGGCTCGGCCTGCTCGCCGGTCAGCTCGCTGCGGAAGCCGTACCTGTCCGGGGGCGGCCCGTCGAAGCGGAAGTCGGGCGACTGGTTGAGTACGAAGAACTCACCGCCGGGTTCGAGGCTCCGGTACGCGTTGCGGCACATCCGCTCCGCGGTGGCGATGTCCGTCGCGTAGTTGAGCAACTGCACCGCCGTCGCGATGTCGAAGCGCCGCCCGAGAGGCCGCAGCTCGGCCACGTCACCGACCTCGTAGCGCGCACCGAGCGGCTCGCTCTCCTCCAACTGCCGTGCCACGGAGAGCATCTCACCGGAGACATCGATGCCGAGCACCTCCGCCGCACCGCGCCGCATGAACTCCCTGCTGTAGAAGCCGGTCCCGGAGGCCAGGTCGAGCACCGACCTGCCGCGCACGTCCCCGACCATGGCCAGGAAGCCGGGCACCACCACGTACCGTTCCAGATCCCGGCGACGGCCCGGCAATGTTCACGTCCCGGCGGCCCGGCACGCCGGTGCCGGGCCGCCAGTAGCAAGGGGGGCAGGCTCAGTAGATGTTGGCCTCCACCTGCGGGCCCTCCTCGCGTCCCGCGTCGATCTGCGCGCGGAGCGAGATCTCGTCGTAGACGCGGACCTCCTTCACGATCCGGCCGTCCTGGATCAGGAACTGCGACACCCCGAGCACCGTCACCGGCCGGCCGGTGAGGGGGCCGAAGGCGGGGGTGCCGCGGTAGGTGCCGTGCATGGTCCACAGGACGGCCACGCGCAGGCCCGCGTAGCGCGTGAGTGGTTGGTCTGGATGCCCCGGACGGCGAACCGCGCGTCGGGGAAGGGGCCGACCATGGCGAGGAGGTCGCTCTGGTAGCGCTCGGGGCGGATGACGGTACGGTCGCCGACCGTCTGCACCGACTCCCGTCTGCCCGCACAGCTGGAGCGGCGCGGCATGCCCTACGTCTTCCTCAACCGGGACACCGGCCGGGCCGGCGACTCCGCCTCCGTCGTCGACAACGAGGGCGGCGGGCGCCTCGTCGCCCGGGAACTCGTCGCCCTCGGGCACCGGCACATCGCGGGCGTCTTCGGCGCGGCCAACACCACCACGGGGCGCGAGCGCGAGCTGGGGTTCCGACTGGCCCTCGCCGAGGCGGGCGTCGGGCTGCCGGAGGACCGGGTGGTGCGCGGTGCGTTCGAGTACGACACCGGCTACCGGGCGCTGCCCGCCCTGCTCGACGCGGACCGGGCACCCACCGCCGTGTTCTGCGGCAACGACGTCGTGGCCATCGGGGTCCTGAACGCGGCCCTCGCGGCGGGCGTCAGGGTCCCCGAGGACCTCACCGTCATCGGCTTCGACGACCTCCCGAGGCCGCGTGGGAGGCATTCCGGCTCACCACCGTCCGGCACGACCTGCGGGAGCTGTCGTGCCAGGCCGCACGCCTGCTGGTCCGGCGGATCGCCAAGGAGGTCGACCCGGCCGGCGAACGGCTGGTCCTGCCGACCGAGTTCGTGCCCCGCGCCACGCACGCCCGCGCCACGCACGCCCGCGCCCGCTGATCCGTCAGCGCCCGCGGACCGTGTGGTGCGCAGCCCGCTCCGTCTCCAGGACCGAGGACGCCGGGGTGTCTCCCGCGCCGCCCGCCGGACGCCGCTGTCGCAGCACACCCAGGCCGACCAGGACCGCGGTCAGTCCGAGCGAGAGCCACAGCTCCAGCCGGTGTCCCGGCAGTACGGCCATGACCACCAGCACCCCGGCGATGAAGGCGACCGTGGCGAGAGTCAGGTAGGGGAACCCCCACATCCGCACCTCGGCCGGCTGCCCTCCCTTGCGCCGGTTCGCGTACTGGGTCAGGGCGATGACCATGTACATGATCAGGGCGATCGCTCCGCTGGAAGCGATGAGGTACGAGAAGACGTCCGGCAGCAGATAATTGGCGATGACCGCGGCCACGCCGATGACGGTGGAGGCCGCGACCGCGTTGCGGGGGACGCCCTGCCGTGAGGTGCGGGCGAAGAGAGCGGGGGCGTCGCCGCGCCCGGCCAGCGAGAACATCATGCGGGACGCGGTGTACACGGCGGAGTTGAGGCAGCTGCCCACGGCGACGATGAGTACGACGTCCATGATCCGCGCGGCGCCCGGGATGTTCATCCGGTCCAGAACGGCCTGGTAGGAGCCGGCCGCCAGATCGTCGGCGTTCCACGGGACCAGACACACCACGATCAGGATCGAGCCGACGTAGAAGAGGCCGAGCCGCCAGACCACCGCGCGCACGGCCTTCCTGATGTTCTTGCGCGGTTCCTCGGACTCGGCGGCGGCGATGGTGACGATCTCGCTGCCCTGGAAGCTGAACATCGCGGTGAGCAGACCGGCGAGGACGGCCGTGCCGCCCTGCGGTGCGAAACCACCGTGACTCCACAGGTTCGACACCCCCTGGGTGTCCGACCCCGGCAGCAGACCGAGGATGGCCAGCGCCCCCAGGACCAGGAACGCGAGGATCGCGACGACCTTCAGCAGGGCGAACCAGTACTCGAACTCCCCGTAGTTGCGCACCGCGAGAAGGTTGCTGCCCGCCAGCAGCGCGATCACCACGAGCGCCGGGATCCAGCTGGGCACCGAGGTGAGCCCCGCGACCACCTCGCCGGCGGCGATGGCCTCGATGGGGATGACGAGAATGTAGAACCACCAGTACAGCCACCCGATCGAGAAGCCCGCCCAGCGGCCCAGCGCACGGTCGGCGTAGGTGGAGAAGGAACCGGTGTCGGGCTGGGCCACGGCCATCTCGCCCAGCATCTGCATGACCAGCACCACCAGCCCCGCGGCCAGCAGGAACGAGACCAGGGCGGCCGGCCCGGCGGCGGTCACGGAGGCGGACGAGCCGACGAACAGCCCGGCGCCTATCACCCCGCCGATGGAGATCATGGTGATCTGGCGGCCCTTCAGGCCCTGGGTGAGAGCGGTGCCGCTCCCTGTTCCGGCGGGCGCCGGTGGCGCGGACGGGCGGTGTGGCATGGCAGAACCTCGGGTGGGGACAGGGCGCGGGGGCCGGGCGTGGCAGGGGGTGGCTTCGGCACCGGAGCGGCGGTGGGGGGGGGGCGGGGGGGCGCGGGGGGGGCTGTCGCCCCGGTGGGGCGGTGCGGGGCCCCCCCCCCGCGGGGGGGCCCCCCGCGCGGGGTCACAGCTGGTCGCGCAGGGGGGCCGGAACGTCGTCGAACGCGCCGGACTTCCGCCCGATCCGGTCGATGCGGAGCGTCGCCGTCGCACCGTGCGCCGCCAGCCCCTCGAACGCCGAGACGCGCTCGACGGCCGGTGCCAGGGACGCGGTCCCCTCCTTCGAGGCGCGCTGGTACGTCAGCGGCTTCAGGAAGCGGGACACGGAGAGCCCCGCGTTGTAGCGGGCGGTCTTGCCGGTGGGCAGTACGTGGTTGGTGCCGGCGATGCCCTTGTCGGAGTAGGCGACCGTCGACCACGACCCGATGAACAGCGAGCCGTAGTTGGAGAGGTTCTCCAGGTAGTAGTCGTCGTCCTCGGTCTGGATCTCCAGGTGCTCGGGGGCGATCACGTCGGCCACCGCGACGGCGGCGGCCGGGTCGTCCACCACGACGACGGAGCCGAAGTCGCGCCACGCCGGTCCGGCGATGTTCCGGGTGGTCAGGGACTCCAGCCGGCGCTCGACCTCCGCGATCACGGCGCGCCCCAGCTCGGCGGACGTGGTGACCAGGGCGGCCGGTGAGTTGGGCCCGTGCTCGGCCTGGCCCAGCAGGTCCGCCGCGACCCACACCGGATCGGCGCTGTCGTCCGCGATGACGGCGACCTCCGAGGGGCCGGCCAGCAGGTCGATGCCGACCCGCCCGAACAGTTGCCGCTTCGCCTCGGTGACGTACGCGTTCCCCGCGCCGACCAGCATGTCGACCGGTGCCTCACCGAGCAGGCCGAAGGCCATCGCGCCGAGCGCCTGGACGCCACCGAGCGCGAACACCCGGTCGGCTCGCGACAGGTAGGCTCCGTACAGCACGGCGGGGTGGGCGCCGTGCTCCCCGGACGGGGGAGTGCAGGCGAGGACGGTGGGGACGCCGGCCGTCTTGGCCACGTTCACCGTCATGAACGCGCTGGCGAGCAGCGGGAACCGGCCGGCGGGCAGGTAGGCGCCGACGCGGGAGACGGGGACGTAGCGCTGACCGCCGGCGACACCGGGAGCGACCTCGATCTCGAAGTCCGTCAGGTGCTCGCGCTGCGCGGCGGCGAAACGGTGGGTGCGCTCGTAGCCCATCTCCAGCGCGGTACGGACGTCCGGGGGAAGCGCGTCCCCCGACTTCCTCAGCTCGGCGGCCTCGATCTCCAGGTCGCCGGACCAGCCGTCCAGCTCCTGGGCGTAACCGCGTACCGCGTCCATGCCCTTGCGCTCGATCTCGCTCAGCATCTGTGAGACGCGCTCGACGACCGAGGGGTCGCGCTGGGCGGGCGGTCCGTCCACGGACGGCTTCTTGAGCCACTGGAACGGGGGGAGGGACTGTGCTTCGTCGTGCGTGATCTGCATGGCAGGGACGCTAGACGGCACACTGCCACAGGACCAGAGGGGCGATTCCTGTCCGAAGCGCAGGGTTTCCCTGTGGGTCCAGTGGCCGGTACTCAGAGGCCGAGATCGTCCCGGATCTCGCGCAAGGTGTCCTCGGCGATCCTGACCAGCTCCCGGGTGGCCCGCGACAGCGGATGTCCCCGCCGTTTGACCAGCGCGATCGTGTCGTAGAGGGGGTCGGCGAACGGGACGGTGCGCAGCCCCGCGGGAAACGTCGCCCCGGCGACCACGGCCCGGCTGGCGATCGTGTCGCCCACCCCGGCGGCCACCAGACCCAGCGCGGCCTCGACATGTTCCAGCTCGATCAGCGGATCGACGCTCACCCCGGCCAGCTGGGCCCGTTCCGCGAGCTGGCGCCGGGTCGGGTCCTGCCAGCCGTAGTGGGCGTCGTAGAGGACCAGCGGGGTGCGGGAGAAGGCCTCCATCGTCATGGGCGTCCGGGTGCGCTCCTCGCTCGCGCTGACGAAGAACACCTCGTCCCGCAGCAGCGGCGTCACCACCAGCCCCTCGTCCTCGATCGGCAGGACCACGAGACCGGCCTCGATCCGTCCCGCCGCCACGGCCGCAGCGGTCTCGGCCGAGTTCTGCCCCACCAGCCTGACCCGGACGGACGGATAACGGGCGTGGAACAGCTGTACGAGGTTGGACAGCAGGTAGTAGTCGGCGTTGCGCAGCACACCGAACGTGGCCGTCCCGCCGCCCAGCGAACCCAGGGAGCGCACCGCCCGGGTCCCGCTCTCGGCGGCCTCCACCGCCTGCTGGGCGTACGGCAGCAGTTCCTGGCCGGCCGAGGTCAGAGCCAGGGTGCGGCTGCCGCGCGCGAACAGCTCGGCGTCCAGCTCCGTCTCCAGGCGGCGCACCAGTTCGGAGGCGGAGGCCTGGGCGATGTCCATGGCCCGCGCCGCTGCGGTGAACGACCCGAGCCGCTCCGCCTCGACGAAGGCCCTCAGCTGGTTGAGGGTCATACGCGGTCCGTGTCCTGTCGGGTCGGGGGCGCGCGTCGTCGTGACACTGACGCGGGGGTCCTCGTTCTACCACGGTCCCTGGGCGGCGCGGGACGCCCGGCCGCCGCGCGGGCCACAGGTTCTTCCTGTGGATCGCACTGGAGGAAGGGATCTTTTCCCATGGGTGGCCCGGTGATTGGCTCGACCCCGTCCCCCGTCCCCCGTCCCCCGGACGCCAACGACCGCGGAAGGCTGCCCAGCGATGACGACTCCCTTGCCGATCGGCCTCGTCCAGGCGGCCGCACGGCACCACGCCGCCGACGACGCGGACGCGTTCGCCGAGGACGTGCGCCGCGTCACGGCGGCGCACCCCGGCGTCCGGCTGCTCGCCTACCCGGAACTGCATCTGTGCGGGCACGAGCCCGGCGAGGACCCGGAGCGGGTCATGACCGCGGCGGCCCAGCCCCTGGACGGCCCGCGGGGCGTTCGGCTGGCCGCCCTCGCCCGCGAACTGGACATCTGGCTGGTGCCCGGCACCGTCCACGAGCAGGGTGCCGACGGCCGGATCTACAACACCGCGCCCGTCTACTCGCCCACGGGTGAACGGGTCGCGGCGTACCGCAAGATCTTCCCGTGGCGCCCCCACGAGACCACGGCGGCCGGCTGCGACTTCGTGGTGTTCGACATGGCGGGCCATGGCCGGGTGGGCCTGACGATCTGCTACGACGCCTGGTTTCCGGAGGTCACCCGCCACCTGGCCTGGCAGGGCGCCGACGTCGTACTGAACCTGGTGCGCACGCCCACCGTCGACCGTGCCCAGGAAGTCGTGCTCGCGCAGGCCAACGCGATCGTGAACCAGGTCTTCATGGCCGGCCTCAACGCGGCTGCCCCGGACGGTCTGGGGCGCAGCGTCGTGGTGGACCCCGAGGGGCGGATGCGCGCCGAGGCCGGGCCCGGACCCGAGGAGGTCCTGACGGACGTACTCGACCTGGCCGAGGCCCGGCGGGTGCGAGCGCGGGGCACCGCGGGGCTCACCCGGGTGTGGGACCCGTTGGAGGACGGGGACGGCGGGCCACCGCTGGAGCTGCCCCTGTACGCGGGCCCTATCGAGCCGGAGCGCTGGCGTCGCGGCGCCGGTGTGGGCGAAGCCGCCCGGCGTGTTATTGAATGAGGTGTGCGGTCGGAGATCTCGGGGCACTGCCCGCACGGGTGCGAGTACGGCCCGGCGCTGTGCCGGGGCCGGCGAGCGAGCTGAGAGAGCCGTATGGACACACCCTCTCCTTCGTCCTCTTCGTCCTCGTCGCCGTTCGACCTGGTCAGCAGCGCCTTGGGCAAGTACATCCCGCGCGGCGGAGCGTCGGCGGCAGCCGGTGCCTCCGGAGCGCCGGGTGAGGACACCGCCCGCGTACGCGTCCACCCCAACCCGGCAGCCGGCCTCCAGGAGCAGATCCTCGGCGCGGTCAACCTGGACCGGGAGCTGCGCATCACGCGCAGCAACCTGGACGCCCCCGTCTTCGCCGGTCTGGAAGTCGTGACCGGCAGCCCGTTCGTCGATCTGCTGCCACCCTGGGACATACCGACGGTCACCCGCCGGCTGCGGCAGGTCCTGGAGACCGGCGAGGCACACGTCGCCCGGGTACAGCGGCTGCGCCGCGCCGACGGCTCGGAGCTGGTCGTCTCGATGAGCATCCTGTCCGCCGCGGCGCCGCAGGAGGGCCTGACCGTCTCCCTGATCGCCATGGCCAGGAGACTGCACCTGTACGCCGCCGAGACCGCGATCGGCACCTCGCTGGACATCGGCGAGACCGCGCAGTCGCTGGCGGAGTCGCTGCTGGCCTGGGGAGACGTGGCCGCCATCGACCTCGACTTCGCCGTGTGGACGGGCGAGGGGGTCACCGAGCACGGCCAGGGGCGTATCCGGCTGCGACGGGCGGCCCTGGTGCCGGACCGGGTCTGGCCCGAGGGGTACGTGACTCCGGGTGACGATCTGCCCAAGGACGCGAGTCATCTGCTGTCGCAGGCGATCCGGCGGGACGACGCCGCGCAGGCCATCGTCATCCCCGACCGGAAGTCGATCGAGCGGGTCCTCGGCAGCCCGAAGCTCGTACGCGCCCTGGTACCCAGCGACCGGTCCGCCGGTGTGGCCTGCATACCGCTCGTCCTCGACGGGTCGCCGCCCGTCGTCCTGGGCGTGGCGGAGGTCTGGCGACGGGCGGACCGCCCCTTCAACGACAGCGAGCTGCTCGACCTCCAGGAACTGGTGGCCAGAACCTCGCACCACGTCGACCTGGCCCGGCAGCACCAGCGCGAGCACACACAGGTCCTCGCGCTGCAACGCCGGCTGCTGCCACGCACCGGCGGCGACACCGTCGAGACCGCCAGCGTCTACCAGCCCGCCACCCCCGACAGCGCGGGCGTCGGCGGTGACTGGTTCAACAGCTTCCCGCTGCCGGACGGCCGCACCGCCCTCGTCGTCGGGGACGTGGTCGGACACGGCCTGGGAGCCGCGGCGACCATGGGCCAGCTGAGCATGGAGGCCCGCGCGCTGCTCTCCGCGGGACTGGCGCCCGACGAGGTGCTGGAACACCTGGACAAGACCGTGACGATGCTGGACGACGCGGAGTCTGGGCTGGCCGCCGGCTACAGCGCCCTCGGGTCGACCTGCTGCATCGCCGTCTACGACCCGGTCAGCCACCGCGTGGCCCTGTCCAGCGCGGGCCACCTCCCCCCGATCCTGGTGCTCCCGGACGGCCGCGCCGGGCCGCTCGCGGTCCGCCCGCACCCCGGCCTCGGCGCGGAGTTCGCCCTGCGGGAGCCGTTCGGGGTGCACACCTTCGCCGCACCCCCGGGCTCCCTGCTCGCCCTCTACACCGACGGGCTGGTGGAGGATCCCGCCGTGCCGATCGACGAGGGCATCGGCAGGCTCGCGGACGCCGTGTCCACGGTGCACCCCTGGGACGTCCTGGAGGAGGCCGCGAGATGGGTCGTCTCCGGACTGTCGCCGCTGCGCGGGCGCGACGACGTGACCCTGCTGCTGGCCCGCATGATCGGCTACCGCAAGGGGGACACCGCCACCTGGCGGCTGCCCGCCCGCGACGACGCCGCCGCCCGGGCCCGCACGCTGGTCTCCGCGCTGCTGCGCGAGTGGCATACCAGGGACGACACCCGGGACAGGGTGCTGCTCCTGGTCAGCGAGCTGGTCACCAACGCGGTCCGGTTCGCCGGCGGACCCATCACGGTACGGCTGATCAGGGCCGGTCACGGGCTGCTCTGCGAGGTGGGCGACACCGGCAACGGCCGGCCCCGCCTCGGCCGCGGCGAGCTCCTCGACGACGGCGGGCGCGGACTGCACGTCGTGCACCGGCTCACCGCCCGGTGGGGGGTCCGGTGGACGGACACCGGCAAGGTGGTCTGGGCGGTGGTGGGCAGGTGACGGCGCGGCCGGGCTACAGCCACTCTCCTTCGAGGGCGGTCGCCGTGAGGCCGGGGGCCGCCGCGTACAGCACGGCGCGACTGCCCGGCCGCTGCCCGGCGTCGTGCGCCCGGCGCAGGATGTCGAACACGGCGGCGCCGCCGCGGTTGCCGCTGGTGTAGCTGTCCCGGCTGTGGTCGAGCAGCCCCGACGGCCACGCCTCGGGCATGGTCTGCTCCATGTACTCCAGCACCCGCGTCCCGCCGGGGTGCGCGAGCAGCACGTCGGGGTGCCAGGAGTTCGGGTCGTCCTGGTAGCGGTCGTGCAGCCAGTCCCACATGGCGGTGACGGTGTTCTGCACGGCGCGCGGGCCGCGCCGGTCCATCACGAAGTGGGTGCCGTCCGCCCGCGTCTCCAGGCGGTGCAGGTCCTGGGTGTCCGGCACGGTGTGGTGCCAGGAGGCGTCCAGCCGCAGCACCGACTGGGGCCTCGGGCGGCCCGTGACCACCGCGGCGACCGCGGTGTCCGCGAACAGCAGCCGGACGATCAGGGACTCCAGGGTGTCGTCCGCGGGCTGGTAGGTCGTACTCAGGGCCTCGGAGATCACGACCAGGACCACCCGGTCGGGGTCGGCCGCCACGAGGTCGGCCGCGAGTGCCAGGGAGCGGGTCCCTGCGACACAGGCCCACTGCGAGGCGGGCAGCAGCATCGCGTCGCCGCGGAGCGGGAGCCTGTTGGCCAGGGCGACGTCCAGACCCGGCAGCGCCGGGGTGGTGGAGTTGCTGGTGATCAGGCAGTCGACGTCCGAGACGTCCAGCCCGGCGATCTGCAGGGCCCCGCGCGCCGCCCGCTCCCCGTACGCCTGCACGGCCTCCCAGGCCGGTGCCGTGCGCTCCTGCACGGTCTGCGGTGCCGGCGCCGCTTCGAGGGCGGCGACCACGCGGTCCGCGTCCTGCTCGGTGAACCCGTCGCGGGCCAGCGCCTCCCGCGCGGGCCCGGAGCCGGTCGCCGACAGAACGCCCGAGGCGCCGGGCGCGACGGCGGACTCCAGAGGCAGCATCCAGCCACGGCTCTCGATGCCGGTACTGGCCGCGATGCCGTCGATCCGGGGCGCCCACGCCGCGTCCGGGTGCCGCTCGCGGACCTCCTCCACGATCTGGCTGGTCTTGACGGCGTGCTCGCCGTGTATGACGGCGGGCGGGCACAGGTAAGCGGCCACGATTCGCACCTTTCTCCGGTGAACAAGAGAGGGAACGTCCCGAGTGCTGTGGCATGGCTCACTCCAGCACCCGACGTCCAAGTCCATGCCGGCGCACGTCACTTCGGGCGCCGGCATCCGACCCGAGCATGGCGGCTAAAGGGACATTTACGCTGTGACTCAGACAACTTGGACCGCTCTTGTCGTGCGTGACGCTGCACACACACCACTGCCTGGACCCCGGTGCGTTCGCCGCGAGCGTCCGTCTCAGACCAGTTCGCCGTTCCGAGCCACCACCCGCCCGCCGTGCACGACCATGTCCCGCCGGGGCATGTCGACCACGACCTGCGGCAGGCACTCGCCGCGCACCAGCACGAAGTCCGCCGGTGCGCCCGGCTTCAGGTCGGCCCGTGGCAGGCCCATCACGTCCGCGCCGCCGTGCGCGCCGACGTCGTAGCAGGAGGCCAGCTCGTCGTCGAGGCGTACGTCCGTGATCCAGCCCAGCAGATGGGCGCGGTGCAGCATGTCCGCGTCGCCGAACGGGCTCCACGAGTCGCGCACACCGTCCGAGCCGAGCCCGACCCGTACGCCGTACTCGCGCAGCGTGGACACGGGCAGCACCAGGGACTCGTTCGGCGCGACCGTCGTCAGGGCGATGTCCAGCTCCGCCAAGTGCTCGGCCATGGCCCGCAGTTCGCGCTCGGCGAGGAACGGCAGGCAGAAGACGTGGCTGACCGTCACCCGGCCCCGCAGGGAAAGGGACCGGGTGCGGTCGATGATGCCGCGCATGACCCGGGTCCCCTTCTCGTCGCGGTCGTGCAGGTGGATGTCGACGCCGATCCCGTGCCGGTCGGCCAGGTCGAAGACCAGGTCGAGCTGTTCCTCCGGAGCCTGGTCGAAGCTGATCGGGTCGATGCCGCCGATCATGTCGACCAGGCCCTCGCGCGCCGCCCTGGCCAGGAGTTCGGCCGTGCCGGGCGTACGGACCACGCCGTGCTGGGGGAACGCCACGATCTGCACGTCCAGCGCGTCCGCCAGGCGGTCCCGAGCCTCGGCGATGCCTTCCACACCGGCGAGGCCGTAGGCGGGGGCGACGTCCGCGTGGGCCCGCATGGCCCGGGTGCCGCGGGTCACGGCGTGCGCCATCAGACCGTACGCCCGTTCGCCGACGGGGCGCCGCTGGGAGTGGTACAGCTCGACGTCCTGCTCGCAGTACTCGGCGATGCCGCTCGCGGGCCTGCGCGACACCCACGGGCCACCCCAACTGGTCTTGTCGGGATGGATGTGCGCGTCGACGAGCGCCGGCAACGCCAGCCGCCCACCGCCGTCGACCACCTTGGCGCCCCTGGGGGCCGGCCGGTCCGAGACCCGGCCGTCGAGGACGGTCAGCTCCACCGCCCCGGACCTGCCCGGCAGACGCACGTCGCGGAACACGACGGCGTCGCGGCCGTGACGTGCCGGGTCGGGTGAGGCGTGCGCCGTCGTGGAGGCCAGGCCGGCGGCGCTGCCCAGCGAGGCGGCGCCGGCGAGGACGTTGCGCCGGGACAGGGGCGGAGGAGTCATGCCGTTCTCCTACGGATGAGGGGTGTGGTGCGGATAGTGGGTACGGGCAGTGGTCAGACGGGGATGCCCGAACGCACCACCCGGGACGGCTTCGAGAGCAGTGACACGTCGGCCAGCGGGTCGCCCGGCACCAGCACCAGGTCGCCCGCGTGGCCCCGGGTCGGCCGGCCCGCCGTCCCCTCCAGGCCGAGCAGCCGCGCGGCCTGCGTCGTCGCCGTGCGGATCGCGTCGAGCGGTGAGAGTCCGGCGGCGTGCATCAACCGCACCTCGCGCCCGATGGGGTCCACCGTGCCGCCGGAGGAGTCGGTGCCCGCCGCCAGCGGCACGCCCAGCTCGTGCGCCGCCAGTACCGCCTGCTTCAGGACGGGCAGGTAGGCGCGGCCCCGCTCGGCGAGCACCGGGTCCGAGGACTCGGCGAGACCCGCGATGGCGGTGAGGGTGGGCGTGAAGTAAGTGTCGCGGCGGCGCATTTCGTGCAGGGTGCGCTCGCCGACGAACACGCCGTGTTCCAGGGAGCGGATGCCCGCGGTCACCGCGTCGTGGCAGCCCTTCTCGCTGTAGCTGTGGCAGAGCACGCCCTTCCCGCCGCGCCGTGCCGCCGCCACCACCTCGCTGAGCTGGGCGTGCGAGTAGACCTGGGCCAGCGGGTCCTGCTCGGGCAGACCGGCCCGTTCGTTCACCCGCGTCTTGACCACGTCGGCGCCGCGCGCCAGGTTGACCCGCACGACGTGGCGCAGGGCCTCGGCGGACCGGACCCCGTCCTTCAGGCCGGCCAGCGTGGCGAGTTCCGGGTCGGCGAGCAGGGTGTCGCCCAGGTCCGGCGTGACGAAGACGCCGGCCGCCCGCAGTCGGGGCGCCATGCCGGGGACCTGGCGGGCCAGCTCGCGCACGGCGATGTCCTGGTAGAAGTTGGTGGATCCGCTGCGCGCGCTCGTCGCGCCCTTGCCGACGGCGTCACGTGCCTCGGCCACGGTGTTGAGGTGGATGTGCGCGTCGATCAGGCCGGGCAGGACCCACTGGCCGTGCGCGTCGAGGCGCGGGACGCCTGTCGGGGCCGCGGTCCTGCCACGGGCGCCGGCCGCGCGCACCACACCGTCCCGGATCACCACGACGGCATCCTCGGTGACGTCACCGCTCGCGGGGTCGAGGAGGGTGCCGCCCTCGACGACCAGGTCGCCGGTGCGAGGGCGACGGCCCGGCGTGGTCGCCGCCGCCGGACCGGCGGAACCGAGGGCCGCCGCGGTACCGGCGAGGGCCGCGGAGGCGGCGAGCACGCCTCGGCGGGTCAGTCGAGGGGACGGGGGCTCGGACGGCTCGATGCACATCGCTGGGCTCCTGGTGGGGAACGGGGGAGTCGAGGCAGGGGGAGACCTGCCTGGCGCCATTTTGTATACCAGGCCGGGAGGACGGGACAAGGGGGTGCCGGATGTGCCCCGATGATTCCCACCGGTGCTGCACATTTGAGAATCACCCGGTGTACAAAGAATCACTTGGTATACAAAGCCCTGTCCCCGAAGAGGGACCGAAGTGCCACGGCCCGGCTGTCCCGGACGTGCAGGAGGGTGCTCGCGGCGGCCGGCTCCTCGTCGCCCGCGGCGATGTGCCGGAAGATGTCCGCGTGCTGGGCCCGCATGTGCGCGGGCTCGGCCCGCATGCCGAACAGCAGCTGCAACTGCCAGCCGAGCTGCTCCATGGTGCGGGCCAGCAGCGGGTTGCCGGACAGCGCGACGATCCGCTCGTGGAACTCCGTGTGCGCCGCGACCTCCAGCGCGCCCTCGTCCTCCTCGGCGGCGTCCTCGGCCCGCGCCAGGGAAGCGCGCAGCGCCTCCAGTTCCGGCAGCCGCCCGTCCGCCGCCGCCACCTGCCTGGCCGCGAGCCGCGACGCCTGGACGGCCAGGGGCTCCCACACCTCGTACAGGTACCGGACGTCGGCCCGCTCCAGCCGCCGCACCCGTACTCCGCTGTGCGGCAGCAGTTCCAGCAGCCCCTCGGCGACCAGGGCGCGCAGCGCCTCGCGGACCGGCACCCGGGACATCCGCAGCTCTTCCGCGACCTCTCGCTCCACCAGCCGCGTTCCCATGGGATACCGGCGGTCCACGATGCGCTCGCGCACGGCCTCGCGGGCCCGCGCGCTCAGCGACGTCCGGGTCTGTCCCGCTTGCGGTGTGCTGGCTGCCACGTGCACCGTCCCTCGCCCTCGTGCTCAGAGCGAGGATACGTTTCCGGCGATCACCGGGCCCGCCCGCGGGCGCGACCGCCCGTGGATCGCCATACTGGCCGGGTGGCGGACGCGGAGGAGCGGACGGGCCGGAGCCTGGAGCGAGCCATTCTGGAACTCCTGGGGCGCCGCCGCCCGGAGGCGACGATCTGCCCCTCGGACGCCGCACGCGCGGTCCACGAAGGGGACGCCGACGGCTGGCGCGCCCTCATGGAGCCGGCCCGCCGTGCGGCCGGGCGACTGGCAGCGGCCGGAGAGGTCACGGTCACCCAGGGCGGTCACCCGGTCGACCCGGCCCGGGCGCGCGGCCCCATCCGAATCGGCCGCGCCCGTTGACCGGCATCAGCCGAAGACGTCGTACGTACGGCGGTAAAGCGCGTAGGTGTGTTCGCGGACGTCCCGGTACACCGTCTCCAGCCGGCGGTAGAGGGCGTCGGTGTGTTCGCGGACGTCCCGGTACACCGTCTCCAGCCGGCGGTAGAGGGCGTGGTTCTCCGGGTCCGGGTGGAAGACCTCACCGCCGCGGACCATCCTGGCCGTGGCCTCCTCGAACTCCGCGTGCACGCCGAGACCCAACGCCGCGCAGATCGCTGCTCCCAGCCCGGTCAGGTCGGATCGTGAGCCGCCACCGGAGACGATGACCTCGCGGTGGGTCGTGCCCAGTTCGCGTGCCATGCGTTCCGTCGTGTCGTGGACCGTCATCGCGAGGGCTTCCAGGATGGACCGGTAGACGTGGAAGCGGCCGTGGCGTCCGTCGAAGCCCGGCATCGTGCCCTTGCGGAAGGGGGCGTCGCCCGGGGCGAGTCAGTCGAGGACGGTCATCAGCCCGTCGGCCCCCGGCGGCACCTTCGCCGCCTCGTCGTTGAGGTAGTCCTCCGCGTCCAGCCCGGCGGCGCGCGTCCGCGCGGACGCCTCCTCGCCGAGCAGGTCGCGGTACCAGCTGACCGTCCACATGCCGCGGTGATCCACCTCTTGGTGTGCGGTGCGTGGGGGAGGGCGCGGCGTGGGGGTTCAGCGGACCAGGTAGCCCCCGTCCACCGGGAGAACGAGCCTGTTGACGTAGTCGGACGCCCGGGAGGCGAGGAAAACGGTCGCGCCCATCAGATCCGTGACGTCGCCCCAGCGGCCAGCCGGGATGTGGTCCAGGACGCGCTGGTCGGTCTCGGGGTTCGCCCGCGTAGCCTCGGTGATCTTCGTGGCGAAGTAGCCGGGCGCGATGGCGTTGACCTGGATGCTGGGCCGGCTCGTCGCAGTACGCCTTGGTGAAGCCGACGATGCCGTGCTTTGTGGCCGCGTAGGCGGGCGACCACTGGCCGCCGAGGAAGGAGAACATCGACGCGATGTTGATGATCTTCCCGGAACGCTGCGGAATCATTGAGCGGACCGCCTCGTGGCTCAGCTCGAACGGCGCCGTGAGGTTGATGTCGAGCATGGGGGTCCCACTGCTCGCGGCCGGACTCCTCGACGTCCGCGATGTTGCAGATGCCCGCCGAGTTCACCACGATGTCCACCGGTCCGAAGGCGTCCGCGCAGCCCTCGCCGATCCGCCGCGGCACGCCGGGCTCGGTCAGGTCCGCCTTCATGAGCTCCATGCGGCGGCCCTCGGCCTCGGTCAGCTCCTGGGTGGTGCCGTCGTCCTCGGTGACGGACGGTACGAACACGTCGGCGCCCGCCTCGGCGAGGGCCGGCGAGAACGCCCCGCCGAGGCCCGTCCTGCCGCCGGTGACGATCCTTGCCGCCGGTGACGATGGCGCCGCGGCCGTCGAGGGAGAAGAAGTCCCGGTTCCGGTCTCCCGCCGCCGTAGGTCACCGTCCTTGACGCGGGCTCCCGACCCTCCCATACTGGCGGCCAAATCGATTTGGCCAAATCGATTTGGCTCTCCGTCCAGGGCCGGATCGCTGTTCCACCCCGAGCGTGCTGTAGGCCCGAACGGAGTCCAACGTGACCAGTGCCCACCAGAGCCGGCCGCCCCAGGCCGGAAGTACCGATCAACCCCCGCAGCCCAAACCCCCGGAGCCCGCCACCGCGTCGGAGTCCACGGCCGACGCCGGTGAACGGTCCGGCACCCACCCCGTGGACGAATCGCGCCCGGTTCTCCGCATCCTGCTCTTCGGAGTCCAGCACGTCCTCGTGATGGCGGCCACGCCCATCTCCGCGATCTTCCTGATGAGCGCCACCCTCGGACTGGACGCCGGTCTCACCGTGGACCTGCTCTCCGCGGCCTTCGTGCTCTCGGGTGTCGGATCCCTCATCCAGTCGCTCGGCCCGTGGAAGTTCGGGCCCCGGCTGCCGTTCGTGATGCTGCCGGGCGGCGCTCCGCTCATCCTCTTCCTGGCCATCGCCGAGCAGCACGGCCTGCCCACGGCCGGTGGTGCCGTCATCCTCACCGCGCTGTTCTGCTTCGTCGTACTGCCGGTGTTCTCGCGGCTGCTGGCCTTCTTCCCCGCGCTCGTCATCGGCACGATGATCGTGATCGTGGGCGTCAACCTGGTGAAGGTCGGCGCGGTCCTGGTCACCGGCCCGCCCGGCTCGCCGGGCTTCGCCGATCCGGGCAACCTCGGCCTGGGTATGGCGACGATCGGGTTCACCGTCGTCTTCTACCTGCTCTTCACCGGCGTCCTGCGCCAACTGGCCGTCATGCTCGGCCTGCTGGCCGGCACCGCCCTCGCGGCGGCGACCGGCGCGATCCACACCGGGTCCCTCGCCGGCGGACAACTGGTGACCCTGCCGCACCTGATGCCCTTCGGCACACCCGAGTTCAACCTCGTCGCCGCGCTGCCGCTGATGCTCTACAGCCTGGCCTCGATGGCCGAGGCCACCGGCCAGACCGTCATCAACGCCGAAGCGGTCGGCAAGACGATCGACAAGCGCACCGACGTCCCGAAGACCGTCCGCGGCGACGCTCTCACCTCGCTCCTCGGCGGCTTCTTCGGCCTGCCCCTCATGGTCACCAGCGGGGAGAACATCGGCATCGTCCGCGTCACCGGCGTCCGCAGCCGCTTCGTCACCGCCGTGGCCGGCATCGTGCTCGTCGTCATCGGGCTGCTGGCGCCCGTCACCCACGCCATCAGCGCGATCCCGTCCCCGGTCGTCGGCGGCACCGCCATGATCGTCTTCGGCGTCATCACCGTACTCGGCATCCAGATGCTCGGCCGGTCCGACCTCGACCGGCACACCAGCACCTTCGTCGTCGCCGTCGCCCTCGCCCTGGGGCTGCTCCCGATCCTGGTCCCCGGCGTCTACGGCGGCTTCCCGCCGAACGTCCGCATCCTGCTCGAAAGCGGCGTCGCCGTCGGCGCGTGCGTCGCCGCCGTGCTCAACATCCTCTTCCACCACGTCAGGCCGGGCATCGCCGCGCGGCTGACCAACACCCGCACAGAAAGCGACCGATGAACCGACTCGACCGCGCCCCCCTCACCGGCCACGGGCCCCTGCTGCTCGCGCCGGACGCCGTCCTGTTGCCCGAAGGCCCCACCGACGGGTATGCCGTACTGGTCGACGACGGACTCTTCCAGGCCGTCGGACCGGCGGCGGAGCTGGCGGGGGCCCATCCGGGACTGGACACCGTACGCCTCCCCGGACACCTGCTGATGCCCGGATTCGTCGACGCCCACCACCACCTCACGCAGAGCTTCGGCGCCGCGCTCGCCTTCGGGGAGCCGTCGGAGATCTTCCGCCGGGTCTGGGTGCCGCTGGAGGGAGCACTGGACGAGGAGTCGGCGTACACGGCGGCCAAACTGGCCTCCTTCGAGGCCCTGCGCGGCGGTTTCACGACCGTCACCGACGCCGGCACCCGCGCCGACGTCGACGTCGACGTGGTCGCGTCGGCCACGCGGGACGCGGGAATCCGCTGCGTCCTGGGCCTCGTGTGCAACGACACCGACCGCGAGCCCGGGAGCGACCCCCGGGCCGTCCTCGACGACGCCGAGAAGCATCTCGCCCGCTACGACGGCGATCCGCTCGTCCATCCCTCCCTCGCCGTCTCCATCCCCGAGGCGGCCACCGAACGAACCCTGCGCGACACCGCCCGCCTGGCGGCCGAGGCCGGCGCCGTCGTGCAGATCCACGTCAACGAACATCTCGCCGGCGTCGAACGGTCGCTGCTGCGCCACGGGCTGCGCCCCCTCGAACACCTGCACCGCGTCGGCGCCCTCGGCCCGCAACTGCTCGCCGCGCACGCCACGCTGCTCACCCCGCGCGAGCTGTCCCTGCTCGCCGACACGGGTGCCGCCGTCAGCTACAACCCGGTCGCCAGCGCCTGGAAGGGCAACGCGGTCGCGGCCGCGACCGACATGACCGAGCGCGGTGTCCGCGTCGGCCTCGGCACCGACGGCACCCGCGGCGACGGCTTCCGGCTCGCGGAGGCCGCCGAGTTCGCCCAGCGCCTGGCGTACGGGCTCGCCACCGGTGACTCGTCGTGCGGGGCCGGCTGGACCTGGCTGGAGCACGCCACACGCGGGGGAGCGGACGCCGTAGGTCTCGGCGGCCGCACGGGGGCCGTCGCGCCGGGCAGGGCGGCCGACTTCCTCCTCGTCGACGTCGAGACACCCGAGCTGGCGCTCTCCTGGGACCTGCCGTGGGAGCTGGTCCGGCGCGGCAACCGCGACCAGATCACCGCCGTCTTCGTCGCCGGGCGTCTGCGCATGTGGCACGGCCGCCCCACCGACTGGGACGGAGCCGCGCTGGTGCGACGCGCGGCCGAACTGGCGCGAGCGGCGGTGACCAGGGCGCGCGTGGTGCGGGCCCACCCCACCTCCACGGAGGCCCGGGCACGGCACGAGCGGACGGTGATCCTGTGAGCTGGCCCTCGCTGGTCACCCTGGCCGTGACGGTGGCCGTAGCCGCCTTCGTCCAGGGCAGCAGCGGACTCGGCTTCGCGCTGGTCGTCGCGCCCGTGGCCGGCATCCTCGCCCCCGGTCTTGTCCCGGTCTTCGTCCTGGCCGCGATGATCCCGCTCAACCTGTACGTCGCCTGGCGCGAACGGGCGTCGCTCGACCTGCGGGGCGCGGGCTGGATCACCGGGGCACGGCTCGCCGCCACCCCCGGGGGACTGGCACTCCTCTGGCTGATCCCGGAGCACAGCCTCGGCGTGTTCGTCGGGGTCGCGACCGTGCTCGCGGCCGTGGTGAGCCTGGCCGCACCCGTGTTCACTCCCGGCCGGGTCGCCTACCTGGGCGCGGGCGTGGTGACCGGACTGACGGAGACGGCCACCGGCGTCGGCGGGCCGCCGCTCGCCCTGGTCTACCAGCACCGGTCACCGGCCGAACTCCGCTCCACCGTCGCCGCCTGCTTCCTCGTGGGAGAGGTCGCCTCCCTGGCGTTGCTGTTCGCCACGGGGAAGGCGGAGGTCTCCCAGCTCGGGTGGGCGGTGGCGGCCGTGCCGGCGATCGCGCTGGGCGCCGGGCTCAGCCGCCTGGTGCACCACCGGCTGGACGCCCGCAGGATGCGGCTGTGCGTGCTGGTGTTCGCGCTGGTGTCAGGGGTCGTGCTGCTGCTGGGCTTCTGAACGGGCCGGGACGGGACGGAGGGGTGACGGAGGGCGTCAGCCCTTCCGGCCCCGGTCCCGTACCGATGAGGCCTTCCGCTCCCGACCCCGGTCCCGTACCGATGAGGCGCGGGCGATCACCGCCGGCTCCGGGGACACGGCCACCGCCGGCGTGGTGGTGTCCCCGCGCAGCCTCCGCAGCAGCAGCTCGACGGCGTCCGACGCCGCCTGCTCCAGGTGCAGGTCGACCGCCGTCAGGGGCGGTTCACAGGTGCGGGCGCGCAGGCCGTCGTAGCGGGTGGCCACCATGACGTCGTCCGGTACGGCCCGCCCGCTGTCCCGGACGGCCCGGACCGCGCCCACGGCGAAGGCGTCGACCATCGCGCACACCGCGTCGGTGCCGGGGTGTTCGGCGAGGAGCGTGGCGCAGGCCTCGTAGCCCGCCTGTTCACCGCCCGACTCGGCGACCCGCGCCACGACCGGGGGCCAGCCCCGCTCCCGCGCCACGCGCTCGTAGGCGGCGACCGCGTCGACGGACGAGTGCCGGGAGCCCGAGCCCACGATCAGCGCCGGCCGGGTGGCGCCCTGGTCGTGCAGGTGCCGCAACAGCAGCTCGGTCACCCGCCCACCGCGCAGGTCCACGTACGGGACGTCCTCGTCCGGCGCCGTGGGTCTGCCGAGGGCCACGTACGGCAGCCCGCGCTCGCGCAACTGCGCCGCAGCGGCGTCCCCGGCGTCCGGCTCCACCACGATGGCCCCGTCGATGTCCACGGAGTACAGCGCCGAACCCGACTGGACGGGCGGTACGAGAACGAGCGCGAAGCCGTGCGAGAGGGCACTCTCCGCGGCCGCCGCCGCGACCTCCATGTAGAAGCCGAGCCGGGACGGGCCGCCCGCCACGGCGAACGGCATCGAGGACGCCAGCGCGATCGCCTTCGCCTCTCCGCGGCGCAGCCGCTGAGCCCGGAGGTTGGGGCGGTAACCCAGTTCCGCGGCCGCCTGCCTGACGCGTTCCCGGGTCCGGGGGTCGACCTTCCCCAGCCCGTTGAGGGCGTGGGACACGGTCGTCCGGGAAACCCCCGCGACGCGGGCGACGTCGGCGATGGTGGGCTGTCTCGGGCCGGGGGCGGAAGCGGTCATCCGCGCGGACTCTCCTCGCTGGCGGGGAAGGGCGTACCCGACCATCTTCCCCGACGAGGCCGCTCACCGGGAGCTCGGCCGCTCAGCCCTGCTGTCCGGCGCCCTGGAGGGCCTTGTCGGTCATGTCGGTCACCTCGGCGGCGGGCGGGGCCTCGGCGTCGACCTCGGTGCCGAAGTCCGAGAAGTTCATGACCGTGCTCATCTTGAGCTCCTTGGGCGACGAGCCGCCGTCGGGCTTCGCGGAGGCGGAGGCCGGCGCCTTGACGGTCATGTCGATCTGCTGGCGCCGCAGCCGCCCGTCGTCGTCGAGCCAGACCTGCATCGGCAGCGTCGGGCCGAGCTGCTGGCGCATCAGGTCGCCGCCGGGCAGCTTGCCGACGTCGACCGACACCCGGTAGTGGGTGGTGTCGGCGCCGTCGACCTTCTCGGTGCCGACCTTCTTGACGTCCTTGTCGGTGATCGCCTTGGCGTAGGCGGCGGTCTGGGCCGGGTCGCCGAGCTGCTGACTGCCCATGCCCTGCTGCTGGGCGACCTTCTTGAGGTCGATCTTGATCCAGGGCTTGCCGCCCGCGTTCTGACCGGGCACCTTCTGGTACAGGACCTGGTCGACGACGCGCTGCTCGATCTTCTTGTTCTGTGCCATGACGGTCATCAAGCTGTTGCCCTCGGCGAGGTCGATCGTGCCCTCGCCGTCGGTGGTGATCCGCTCGTCCCCGGCGGTGAGTTCCATGTCGATCGTCATGCGCGCGGACCCGGCTTCGGCCGTCTTGTCGTAGGCCGCCCGGACCGCCTTGGTGTCCTGCCCCTGGCCGCCGTCGTCGGAGCCGCTGTCGCTCGCGCTCGAACTCGCGCTCGCCGACGCGCCCTTGTCCTTGTCCTTGTCCTCGGCCTTCGAGTCGCCGTCGCTCCCGCATCCCGCCAGCACCACGCTCGCCATGACGGCGGCGGTCCCGATCGCGCCGGCCTTCATCCCCCTGCTACGCATGTGAATCCCCATCTCCTCAACGGCTCTCGGCCGCCGTCACCCGACGTCCGGCTTTCGAGCCGAATGCCCGCGACGTTGCTCAACACGCCTATTGCTGCGTCGTTTTGCGGATGGGACACGCCGGCAACCTCCGCGGCCGCCCGGCGGTCTTGTCGAAAGGGACCGGTGGAGAGAAGAAAGCCGGCCTGACGACGGCCACGAGTGAGGGTGGAGATGACGGATCTGCACACCACGGTGACCTGGGTCGACGTACGCGAGCGGCTGCCGCGGGTCGGTCACCCCGTAGCGGCGGCGATCACCGGACGGTATCCGGCCGAGGCCACCGCCGATCCAGGCACAGCGCGGCGCCAGGAATTCTGGCTCGTGAGGACCATGTACTTCACGGACCGGCACCACGCCGAGGACGGAGAGGTGCACAGTGACTGCTTCGTCGACTCCGACGGTGTCGTGCGCCTCCCCCACGACCCGGACAGCGACGACAGCGTGACCCACTGGGCCGAGCTGCCCACCCTGCCCGGCGAGGCGACGCACCTCCTGCTCGGGGACGACGTGCGGCCGGCGCTGCGGAAGGCGTGGAACATGCGGTGATGCGTCTGATCCAGCGGTTCGGCACGGGCGCCCGGGGGTGAGGCGTGTCTCATCCGGACCTGCCGCCTTGTCTATGCAACAAGTTGCATAGAAGGATCGGGGCATGGCGCTCGAACACGCGATCCTCGTCTCGCTGCTGGAGAAGCCGGGCTCGGGTTACGAACTCGCGCGCCGGTTCGAACGGTCCATCGGGTACTTCTGGACCGCGACCCACCAGCAGATCTACCGCGTCCTGGGACGCATGGAGGGCGGCGGCCTCCTGCACGTCCGCGAAGTGCCCCAGCAGGGGCGGCCGGACAAGAAGGAGTACTCCGTGGCGGCCCCCGGCCGCGCGGCGCTCTCGGCATGGCTGCACGAGCCGATCGAACCGGAGAGCGTACGGCACGAGCTTGCCGTGAAGATCCGAGGAGCGGCCTTCGACGACCCGACGGCGCTGCTCTCCGAGGTCGAGCGCCACCGAAAGGCCCACGACGACCGGCTCGGGCGCTACCTCACCGGGGAGCAGCGGGACTTCACCGGCCCCGAAGCACCCGACCCCCTGGATGTCGGCCAGGAACTCCAGCACGTCGTCCTGCGCGGCGGCATCGCCTACGAGCGCATGACCATCGCCTGGCTCGACGACGTCCTCGACACCCTCCACCGGCTCCACGCCACGAAGCCCCGCACCTGAACACCCGGCGCCCCCGCCACACCAGTACCACGTCCGCTCGTCCGACCCGCTCCGGAAGGCACCCCTCATGGCCGACCAGTTCCTGTTCAACCCGCGCACCTACGACCCGGCACACTTCGACCCGGAGACGCGCCGGCTGCTGCGCGCCACGGTCGACTGGTTCGAGGCGCGCGGCAAGCGCAGGCTGGACGAGGACTACCGCTCGCGCGTCTGGCTGGAGGACTTCCTCGCCTTCGCCGCGAAGGAGGGCCTGTTCGCCACCTTCCTCACCCCGGCGGCGGACGGCGACCGGCCGGACCAGCGCTGGGACACCGCCCGGATCGCCGCCCTCAACGAGATCTTCGGCTTCTACGGCCTCGACTACTGGTACGCCTGGCAGGTCACCATCCTCGGCCTCGGCCCGGTCTGGCAGAGCGACAACGCCGCCGCCCGCGCCCGAGCGGCCGAACTCCTCGCCCAGGGTGAGGTGTTCGCCTTCGGCCTCTCCGAGAAGAGCCACGGCGCCGACATCTACTCCACGGACATGCTGCTGGAACCCGACGGCAGGGGAGGCTTCCGGGCGACCGGCTCCAAGTACTACATCGGCAACGGCAACGCCGCCGGACTCGTCTCGGTGTTCGGCCGCCGCACGGACGTCGAAGGCCCGGACGGCTACGTCTTCTTCGCCGCCGACAGCCGCCACCCCGCGTACCACCTGGTCAAGAACGTGGTCGACTCCTCCAAGTACGTCAGCGAGTTCCGGCTCACCGACTACCCCGTCGGCCCCGAGGACGTCCTGCACACCGGACGCGCCGCCTTCGACGCCGCCCTCAACACCGTCAACGTCGGCAAGTTCAACCTGTGCACCGCCTCCATCGGCATCTGCGAACACGCCATGTACGAGGCCGTCACCCACGCCCACAACCGCATCCTGTACGGCCGTCCGGTCACCGCGTTCCCGCACGTGCGGCGCGAACTGGTCGACGCCTACGTACGCCTCGTCGGCATGAAGCTGTTCAGTGACCGTGCCGTCGACTACTTCCGCACCGCCGGCCCGGACGACCGCCGCTACCTGCTGTTCAACCCGATGACCAAGATGAAGGTCACCACCGAGGGCGAGAAGGTCATCGACCTGATGTGGGACGTCATCGCCGCCAAGGGCTTCGAGGAGGACACCTACTTCGCCCAGGCAGCGGTCGAGATCCGGGGTCTGCCGAAGCTCGAAGGAACGGTGCACGTCAACCTCGCGCTGATCCTCAAGTTCATGCGCAACCACCTGCTCGACCCGGTCGACCGTCCGCGGGTGCCGACCCGCCTCGACGCGGCCGACGACTCCTTCCTCTTCCGCCAGGGCCCGGCCCGCGGACTCGGCGCCATCCGTTTCCACGACTGGCGCACGGCGTTCGACGCCTACGCCGGGGTGCCCAACGTGGCCCGGTTCCGCGAGCAGGCCGACGCGCTGTGCACGTTCGTGACGACGGCCGCTCCCGACGAGCGGCAGAGCCGGGACCTGGACCTGCTGCTCGCGGTCGGCCAGTTGTTCGCCCTGGTGGTGCACGGCCAGCTCATCCTGGAGCAGGCGGAATCGGCCGGCCTCGACGAGGACGTGCTCGACGAGCTGTTCGCCGTGCTCGTGCGCGACTTCTCGGGTCACGCCGTGGAGCTCCACGGCAAGGACTCCGCCACGGAGGAGCAGCAGAGCTGGGCCCTCGGGGCCGTTCGCCGCCCGGTCGTGGACGAGGCCCGCTCGGCCCGCGTCTGGGAGCGGGTGGAGGCGCTGTCCGGCGCCTACTCCTGACGCGCGCACGTCGGGGACCGGGCCGGTGGTGGTGGCCCGCGCCTGGTGATGAACACTGGGCGCATGGAGTTCTTCTGCTACCACCGCGACCGGCCCGGCTCCCTGACGCTGCGTCATGAGCTGCTGGAGGAGCACTGGTCCTACATGGACGGGTACGCGGAGGAGATGATCGCCCGCGGTCCGACCCTCTCCGGCGACGGCGGCGCTCCCACCGGCAGCGTGCACATCCTCGACCTGCCGGACCTCGCCGCGGCCCGCGCGTTCGCCTTCGACGAGCCCGGCTATCAGGCAGGTGTGTACCGGGACGTGATGCTGCGCCGGTGGCGGAACCTGCTGGGGCGCACCATGTGGGACTTCCCCGGTGGGCCGACCGCCGGCAACCGGTACCTCGTGCTCGGCCTCGGCACCGGGCAGGCGGCCGACCTCGCCGTGCCGACCGCCGAGGACGAGCTGATCGCGTACGGCCCCCTGCTCTCCGACGACGGCGCCACCTGGCTGGGCACCGCGGCGCTGGTGCGGGCGGTGGACGCGGACACGGCCCGGGCCTGCCTCACACCGGACCGGTACGCCGGCATCGAGGTGCACGACTGGCAGTTCGGCGGACGACCGTCCTGACCCGAGGCCCACCTGTGCCGACCTGTGCCCGCCGGGTCGGCCTAGTGCAGCCGCCCGAGCGCGTCCCGAAGGCGCCGCGCGTCACGCAGCCGCTGCTCGTAGGTGGCGCCCAGCACGAGCAGTACCAGCCCGGCGAGGGCCGGAGGCACCCAACGGGGCAGCGCGCCGACGGCCTGGGCGATGTACGGGGCGAGTTCGTGCAACGCCACCAGCGCGAGTGCGCCCCCGCCGAGGAGCAGCGGCGCCTGGAGCCGGTGCCGGGCACCCACCAGAGTCACCGCCAGGGCGCCGGCGCCGAGCAGGAGCGGGCGCATCCAGTGCTGGTCGCCCCAGGCCGCGAGCAGGCTCGGCACCAGAGTGACGGCCAACCCGGCACCGTACGCCGTCCACGAGGAGACCGTCGGCTCGCGGCGCCGGCGCAGCAGGCCGACGACGAGCGCGGGCACGGTCACCGGCAGGGTGTAGGCCTCCGGCGTGGTCACGTCCCAGGCAACCAGTCGGACCCATGTCGCCAGCAGGAACATCGCGGCGGCCGCGTGACCGGCCGGGCGTCGGTCGGGGCGCAGCGCGGTGCCGGCGGCGACGACCCCGCCGAGGGCGAGCACCAGGGCCAGCGTCGGCGGATCCGTCACGGCGAGCGCGAGGGCGAGTACTCCCGCCGCCGCACCTGCTCCCTCGACCGGGACGGTCGTCCGCGAACCTCCCCCGAGCCGCGCCGCGATGAGGGCGGCGAGGGCGGGCACGACGAAGACCAGCAGTGCCGTGTGGTGCGGCTGCCAGCCGGCGGACGCGCCGACCGCGCACGCCAGAGCCGCGGCGTACCCGAGTGCGGCAGGGGCGGCGAGCGGACCGAGCGCCGGGCGGAAGCCCGCAGCACCCAACACGACCGTCAGCGCCACGAGCACACCGATCGTCGCGGACTCGGAGGCCAGCGAGAGGAAGGCGAGGTGGACCGAGGTGACGAGGGCCAGCAGGAGGGCCGTGAGCGGCAACGGCGACGCCTCGGCGGCGGGACGCCGTGCCCACTCCGCGTACCCCAGGGCGGCCAGGACCACTGCCCCCTGCGCCACCAGACCTGCCTCGTAGGGCGGTTCGAGCACCACCGGCAGCACGAACACGGCCGCCCACCCCAGGACCAGCGCACCCACCGCGGTCGCCGGGCGCTGGACCGCGCGCCGCTCGGCCACCACCAGCACAACGGCCGGCGCGGCGAGCACGAGCGGCACGGTGCTCGCGTACGGGGGCCAGGGCACGTGAGTGAACACGGCGTCCCGCGCGTCCCCCGGCACGCCGGACCACGGCCGCTCGACCCCCGCGACCGGACCGAGGAGGGTCCCGGCGAGCAGCGGGAGAGTCCACAGCACCGCGAAGCCCTGGACCGTCACCGAGGCCCACACCAGCCCCTGACGCAGCGGCCGGGGGAGCGGCGTGCGGACGACCGCCAGCAGGGCCAGTGCGCAGGCCAGGCACCCGGGCACCGTCCACTCACCGGGCACCGAGACCCGCAGCACCCCGCCCGCCCCGGCGACCACGCACAGCCCCGCGGCCAGTGCCGCGCCCAGCCCGACGTCCGGCCTCGGGGCGAACCTGCCGGCGAGCAGCGCGACCACCGCGGCGAAGACCAGCAGTGCCGCCGCCCGCGCCGCCTCGCCCGGGTCTGCCGCGCTCCAGCAGAGCCAGCCGGCGGCCAGGACACCGACGGCACCCGTACTCAGCGCGCCGGCGACCGCGACGAAGCGCACCGGCACGAGGGCCGTGCGCAGAGCGAGCGCGGTGCCACCCGAGGCGGTCACCAGCAGCACGGCCGTGAGCGTGTGCGCCCCCGCGCCGACGGCGGCCGCCCACAGCAGCAGGGGCAGGTGCGCGGTCCCCACGGCGAGGGGGAGGGGCAGCCGGAGCGTGAGGCGCACGCCCTTCGTCGCCGAGCCGTCCTCCGCCGAGGGGCGACCCGCGACCGGCGGCACGAGCCCGCCCGTCCCCACTCCATAGGCGGCCCACGCCGCGGCCAGTACCGCGGCGGCGACAGCCGTGTACTCGAGACCGTCCGTGCCGGTGAACGCCACCTCGTACAGCGCGTACGCGTCCAGCAAGGTCAGCGCCAGCCCCAGACCCGCCACGGACTCGGCGGTCGACCTCAGTCCGCGCCGCAGCAACACCAGCGGCGCACCCAGCGCCCCCAGCGTCAGCGCACCGAGCACCAGGCCCCGCCCGGTGATCCCCATGTGGCCCCAACTGACCAGGGTGAACGCGATCGCGGCGATCGTCAGGAGGACTCCGCCGAGGACCAGCAGCACGTTCTGCACGCCGGGTGTCGTGGCCTCCGGCCTGGGGGGCGGGACGGCGCCGGAGCCGGTGGGCCCCCACCCCGCCGGTGCGGCGGTCGCCCGCAGCGTGTGGATCAGCCACTCGCGGCGGCGCAGCAGGACGGCACGTCGGGCGTCGAGTTGCCGCAGCTCCGCATCGAGAAACCGCAGTTCCTCGGCCGGGGGCGGAAGGTTCGTCATGCCTCGGAGTGTGGCCGCCGTCACGTGGCCGGACATGAGCGCTGATACTCAGTCCGTACTCAGGTAGCGTCCGGAGCGTGCAGCGACGGGAGGGTCCGCGGACCTGTGCGGAAGCACTTCCGACCGGTCTTCGCGGGCAGAGTGTGCCGCCCCGGCTTGCTGTACTTCGAGTAACAAGATCAATCTTGGTTTCCGCGTCCCAAGTCTCCAGTGACAGGAAGCCCGATGACCCCGCCGTACGAGCGCCTTGAGCAGGCGCGCCAGAATTACGAACAGCACCTGCGAAGCTGCCGTCAGTGTGAGGCGGACGGTGCGAAGTGCCCCGCGGCCAAACACCTGAGACGCCTGTACAACAACGAGCTCAGAGCCGGCTGACGCCTCGCCGGAATACGCGGTCCTGGCCATTCGGGGCGGGCGGCTGCCCGGCCAGGGATCGAGCGCCTGGCGCATGCCGGCGATGCGCTCGGCGAGCACCGTGGGGTCCGACGCCGATGAGGACGTCGACCAGGACGAAGGACGCGAGCATGACGTAGGAGCCGTAGTACAGGTGGGCGGGATCGCTGGAGCCGAAGCAGAGCCGGCCGATCATCACGTAGTCGTAGAGGATGACGGCCACGACGAAGAGAAAGCTGACGGTGCCGGGCAGAGCAAGTGGCGTTCTCCCGCACCAGGGGGACGTAGGCCGAGGCGACGACCACGAGGTCGAACACGTTCCATCCACTTCGGCGAAAGCCCGCCCCTCAGGCCTCTCGTCCGGGTCGGCCGAGGGCTTCGGTCATCCAGGGCTGGAAGGGCAGGTGTCCGTCGACCACCTGCCAGTCGTTCACGGTCCAGACAAGACGCCAGTACCGCTCCACGAGCGGGTCGTGTCCCGCCTCGAACTCCCGGGCCATCCACTCCCGCAGCTCGGGCCCCGCCGGGCGGCCGAGTACCGCCGCGAAACGTGCGACCACGGAGTCGACGACGGGCACGGCCTCGGCACTGTGCGGCTCCATGCCCGCACCCCGCGCGGCGGCGACGGTCTCCCTGACGAAGGACACCAGCCCGGCCGCCTTCTCGGGAGCCACCCGCGGCAGGGCCGCTTCGTCGGCGGCGGCGAACGCCCCGTGTGCCAGGCGGGCACGGAAGCCGTCGTCGGCCATGAGCTCGGCGATCTCCACCCATGCGGCCAGCTGTGCGTCGGACGGGTCGTCGGGCAGGACGGGCAGAGCGGTGCCCAGCACCGCCGCCGCACCGCGGGCCTGCGGTGCGGCGGGGTCGATGCCGGCGACGAAGTCGGCCACCAGGTGCCTGCGTTCCTCGGCGGTGAGGTGGGTGAGGCGGTGCATGAGTACGGTCTCCTCCGGGCTGGAGCCACGCTCGGCGACGAGCCGCAGAATGCTCTGACGCAGGCGCAGCGTGCGAATCTGGAGCGCGGTGGCTTCCATGTGCGCGGCCGCGACCTCCGCGACGGAGAGGCCGTCGTCCAGGACGCGGCGGATGGTGGCGAGATCGACGTCCAGGTCCCGCAGGACGCAGATGAGGTGCAGTCGCCCGACGGACGCATCGCTGTAGCGGCGGTAGCCGGCCGGGGTGCGATGAGTCGGGGGCAGCAGTCCGGTGTCCGAGTAGAACCTGATCGTCCGTACCGGAACGCCGGTACGGACGGACAGGTCACCGATCGAGTGCGGGAGCGTCGCGCCGTTCATGACGCCCACTCTCCGGTCTCCAGCCACTGGAGAGTCAAGCCGCGTGCGGGAGGCGGTCAGCGGCCGGTTTCGATCCTCAGGTCACCCGCGGTCACCCTGCGGATGTGGTCACTGGCGAGCATGTCGTGCGGGAAGCCCAGCTCGATCCGGCTGGCCTCGTCGAGACGGGCCAGCTGGGAGGCGGTGAAGTCGACCTCCAGCGCGCCCAGGTTGCCCTCCAGCTGTGCGGGGGTGCGGGCGCCGATGATCGGTGCCGTCACGCCCGGGTTCCGCAGGGTCCAGGCCAGCCCGACCTGGGCGGGTGTGCGGCCCAGTTCCGCGGCGACCTCCTTCACGACATCCGCGATGGCGAGGTTCCGCTCGGTGACCGTGCCCAGGGCGATGTTGTAGCTCTTGCGGCTGCTGCCCTCGTCGGACGCGCCGTCCGTCGTGTTGAGGTCGTCACGGCTGTACTTTCCGGTGAGTATCCCGCCGCCAAGGGGCGAGTACGGGACGACACCCAACCCCATCTCACGTGCCATGGGGATCAGGTCACGTTCCCCGGCCCGCTCGATCAGGCTGTACTCGATCTCCAGCGCGACCAGCGGCGCCCAGCCGCGCAGGTCGGCGATCGCCTGCATGCGCGACACCTGCCAGGCCGGGGCGTTGGAGATCGCCACGTGAAGGACCTTGCCCTGCCGGACCAGGTCGTCCATGCCGCGCAGGATCTCCTCGACCGGAGTGGTGAAGTCCCACACGTGCAGGTAGAGCAGATCGATGTAGTCCGTGCCGAGCTGCCGCAGGCTGGATTCCACCGACGCGAACAGACTCTTGCGGTGAGAGCCCCCGGAGTTCGGGTCACCGGGCCTGCGCAGCGTCGTGTACTTGGTCGCCAGCACCAGGCTTTCGCGGCTGTCGCGGGCGAATTCGCCCAGCAGACGCTCGGAGCTGCCGTCGGTGTAGGTGTTGGCGGTGTCGATGAAGTTGCCGCCGCGCTCGACGTAGAGGTCGAACAGCTTGCGCGCCTCGTCCCGCCCGGCGCCCCAGCCCCACTCGGTGCCGAAGGTCGCCGCACCGAGCGCCAGCGGTGAGACCCGCAGCCCGGAGCGGCCCAGCAGTCGGTAGGTGTCGAGGGTGAGCGACATCATGTCCTCCTGTGCTCGTGATCCTGTGATCGTGCGATCCGTCGTCGAGCACAAGCCTGCGACCGCCGTGAGCAGGGGGTAAGGGAAGGAGGTTCCTGGGAACACGAGTCCCACCCTCGCTGTTGCACCGTGCATGCTGACCCGGACCGTGGACACGACACAGGAGTTGGCCGCGTTCCTGCGGACCCGACGCGAGCGCCTGGACCCGCACGACTTCGGCCTGCCGTCACGGCGGCAGTCCCGGCGGACCCCGGGGCTGCGCCGCGAAGAGGTCGCCGAACTGGCCGGGGTCAGTATCGACTACATCGTGCGGCTGGAACAGGCCCGCGGGCTGCGTCCCTCCGGGGACGTGGTGGAAGCCCTGGCCCGGGCGCTGCGGCTGACCCCCGACGAACGCGCCTACCTCTTCGACCTGACCCGGCAGCGCCGCCGCGGCGGAGAGGGAATCGCCAGCACCGCGGCACCACAGCTGGCCCGGCTGGTCGCGGACCTGTCGCCCCTGCCGGCCATGCTGATGAACCACCGCTACGACATCCTGGCCTGGAACGGTGCCATGGCGAGGCTGCTGCTGGACTTCGACACCCTGCCGCCGTCGCGCCGCAACGCGATGTGGCTGTGCCTGCTGCATCCGCGGATCAGCGAGTTCTACGTCGACCGTGACCGCGTCGTGCGCGAGGGCGTCGCCCACCTGCGCGCCGCGTGGGCCGCGCATCCCGAGGACCAGGCGTTGACCGACCTCATCAACGAGTTCATCACCCACGACGAGGAGTTCGCGCGCCTGTGGGCCGAGCGTGACGTCAAGGTGAACGGCCGGGGGCACAAGGTGATGCGACATCCGGACGCCGGTGAGCTCGCGGTGCATTTCGAGGTACTCATGCCACTCCAGGACACGGACCAGCGTCTGATGATCTGCCGGGCCGCGGACGACGCGAGTCAGTCGGCCCTGGACCGGTTGCGGTAGAACCCGGCCACCGGCAGCGGGCTCGGTCGGTCGCGGGGGCGAACGGCCGTACTCGCCCGCGTGGCGCCGTCTACGGGGACGCCGCGCGGGCGAGCATGTGCTGACCCACCCCTCTCCCGCACCGAGGCGATGCGATGGCCGACCACACCAACCCCGTCCCCGCCGGTGGTGCCGCCTCGTGGATGTCGCGGCACCAGCAGGAGCGGTGGCTGTTCCGGGGCATCTACGGTTTGGTGCTCGCCAGCGCCCTGGTGGCCGCGCTGGACGTTCCGGGCGAGTCGGCGGAACCAGGCCAGGACGCGCTGTGGGTGCTTCTCACCGCGCTGGCGTCGGGTGCGGCCCACGGGTACGCGCATGTCATCGCCCAGCGCGCGGCCGTCCAGGGAGCGGCCGGGTCCAGCAGGCTGCGAGCGGTGCTGGCGGAGTGGCCGCTGGTCGCGGCGGTGCTGCCCACCGTCTGCCTGCTGCTCGGCGCGGTGGCGGAGTGGTGGACGGAGGAAACGGCCGCCGAGGTGGCCCTGCTGTTCAACACCGCGGCCCTGTTCGCCCTGGGGACGTGGGCGGCCCGCACCGCCGGGCTCGGCCGGCTGTCCTCGTTGCGGTCGGGAGCACTGGACATGCTGATCGGCCTGCTGATCATCGCCGCGGACGCGCTGATCGAGTGACGGGGCGGACCCGGTACCACTCCCCGGTACTACTCGGTCACTTGGCGGAACGCCGCCGCGTACGAGTAGTCGCGCCGAGGCCCGGCACCGGGCGGCGGGTCGGCCCAGATGGGCTGCGTGTCGCCGCCCCCGGGCACGATCAGGCGGCCCACCTTGGTACAGAGCGTGTACTGCCCGGTGGGACGGCTGCCGGGAGCGGCGCCGGCGCGGCGTTCGGAGCGGCCGTAGCCGTGGACGGGAGCCGTGTCGAAGAGCCTGACGCCGACGTCCCGGGCGCGGTCGATGATGCGCGCCGCGTCGCCGTCGGAGACGGGGACGAACAGCCCTCCCAGGGACGCGAGTCCCAGTCCCAGGCGGGTCAGCCGCAGATCGGTACGGCCCATGGCGCCGACGTCCGCTCTCATCGGCGGCTCCCGCGAGACGAAAGGTGCAACTGCCAGCGGAGCTTGTCGTCGTGGAGCTCGCCGGTGCAGGTGAACCCCGACCGGGCGGCGGCCCCCGCGGAGGCGTGGTTGTCCGGGTGTATGTCGGCCACGACGGTGTCGACGCCTTGGCTCCGGAGACGGCCGAGCATGCCCACAACCGCCTCCCCGCCGATGCCCCGGCCCTGCCAGGGCCGCCCCGTCACCATGGAGATGACCGCGGTCGAGCCCTGGTCGGAACGTGTGACGATGGCCTGCGCGAAGCCCGTGAGGCAGTCGGCCTCGCGGAGGCGGACGACCCAGTTGCACCACGAGACAGCAGGGTCCGGCGAACCGGCCACCAGGTACTCGTAGCGCGTGCGCATGACGTCACGGACGTCGGTCCGCCAGCCCTCACCCGGCACCAACTCGTCGCGGAGGCGGGCGAGGATGCCCCGATAGGCGTGGTCGTCACCGACCGGGCCGTCAAGAGGGACCAGATCGTCACGGGGGACCAGATCGTCAAGGGGGCCCAGATCCATTCCGCACCTCATTCCAAAGGTCACGTTCAGTCTGGGTTCACCGGATATGCGCCGAGCATCCGCGTGATATCCGATACGCCCTCGTGGGGAGTTGTGTGCGGCACATCCGGCACGTCACCCGCCCGATGTTGTGTACATTCTGTAAGGGCGGGTGAGGTCGTCGTGGGAGAGACGGCCCCGGGTGTGCTGAACCCCGTACTCAGAGCCATGATCCCGTGAACAACGGGGCGGAAGGTGGAGGCAGGGTGGCGGCGCCACAGTCATGGGCCGGCGGCATGCCCGCGTCCGCGAGGACCTCCGCCGCGGAGGCCTGGCAATGGCGGGAACCGTCGGTGCTCCTGATCGAAGACGACCCGGGCGACGCCCTGCTGGTCGAGGAACTCGTCGCCGACAGCGCCTTGAAGATGCGCCTGACTTGGGCCCGGTCCATGGCCGAGGCCCGCGAGGTGCTGCTCGTCGAGGCGCCGGACTGCGTACTCCTCGACCTCCACCTGCCGGACGCCCGAGGGCTCGAGGCCGTGTCGATGGTCCACGCCCTGGCCGACCAGGTCGCCGTCGTGGTGCTCACCGGTCTCGCCGAGGACGAGACCGGCCTCGCCGCCCTCATGGCGGGCGCGCAGGACTACCTGGTCAAGGGCCGCGTAGAGCCCGAACTGTTCGGCAGGGCCGTGCGGTACGCGATGCAGCGCAAGGAGGCCGAGCAGGCCGCGGTGGCCCTGCAGGCCAGCCAGATGCACGCCCGGGAGAACGCCCGGCTGGAGCGGGGCCTGCTGCCCCGCCCGCTGCTGCACGGCACCGGCGTGGACGTCGTGGCCCGCTACCGCCCCGGCCGCGCCCAGGCGCTGCTCGGCGGCGACTTCTACGACATCGTCCAGAGCCCCGACGGAACCGTGCACGCCGTCATCGGTGACGTCTCCGGGCACGGGCCCGACGAGGCCGCCCTCGGTGTCGCTCTGCGCATAGCCTGGCGCACCCTGGTGCTCAGCGGTGTCACCGGCCCCGAGCAGATCGGCCGGCTGGAGGAGATCCTCGTGGCCGAACGAGCCCGTACCGAGGTCTTCGCCACGCTGACCAGCCTCATCCTTCCGCCGGGCGCACCCTGCGCGCGGATGGTGCGCGCCGGGCACCCGGGCCTGCTGCTGCGTACCGACGACGGCGGCGTGCGGTGGGTCGAGGTCGCCGGGGGACCGGCCTTGGGCGTGGTGCCGGGCGGCCTGGCCCACTGGCCGGTCCAGCAACTCCCCCTCCCCCCGGAGGCGGCACTGGTGCTCTTCACCGACGGACTCTTCGAGGGGTACGTCGGCCAGGGCAGGGAGCGGCTCGGCGAGGAAGGGCTGCTCCGGCTCGCGAAGGAGGTGGCCCGGCTGGCCCCGGAGGCGTTCGTCGACGGCCTGATCCACCGGGCCGAAGACCTCGCCGAGGAGCAGGGCGGCCTGGCCGACGACGTGGCCGTGCTGCACCTGCGCTGGAACGCGCGGCAGGAGAACGAGAACAAGGACAAGGGTGGAGACGAAAGCAGTGGCTGACGAGACACGGCGGCCGCGGGTCGGCGGCCGGCTGACGGTGCAGGGCTGGCTTCAGCTCGTACTGGCCCTCATGGTCCTCATCGTGGTGGTGGGCACCGTGGTCGGAGCCCGGGTGCAGGGACGCACCACGGAGCTCACCGACCAGCTCACCGACCGCGTCCAGCCCGCCCAGACCGAGGCGTACCGGCTACAAGCGGCCCTGGTCAACCAGGAGACGGGCGTACGCGGCTACGCCATCGCCGCCGACCGACAGTTCCTCGCCCCCTACGAGCAGGGCAGGAAGGACGAGGCCCGGGCCGCCGCCCGGCTGCGCACGCTCATCGGGGACCAGCCCACGCTCCTGGCGGACCTGGAGGAGGTGCAGCGGCAGGCGGCGGAGTGGCGACGTACCTACGCCAACCCCCTCGTGGACGGCGTCACGCCCGGTGAACCCCGGACCGTCGACCAGACGACCGCCGGGCGGGGCAAGAAGGTCTTCGACGCGATGCGCGCCGGCTGGACCCAGCAGAACCGCGACCTCGCCGACGTCGTCGAGGACGGCAAGGCCGAACTGGCCGACGCCCGCACGCTGCGCAACCTGACCTTCGGCGTCATGGTGGCGGCCTTCCTGCTGGCCGGTGTGGCGCTGGCGATCGTGGTGCGCCTGCTGGTGGCGCGCCCTCTACAGAAGCTGCGCGAGGCCTCGCGGAAGGTGGCGAACGGTGAGTTCGAGCACTCCATCCCCGCCGAGGGGCCGACGGACCTCACCGCCGTCGCCCGGGACGTCGAGGACATGCGGCAGCGGATCGTGTCCGAACTCGCCGCGTCCAGGCGGCAGCAGGGCGACCTGAGCCGGCAGGCCGCCGACCTGGACGCACAGGCCGTCGAACTCCGCCGTTCGAACGCCGAACTGGAGCAGTTCGCCTACGTCGCCTCCCACGACCTCCAGGAGCCCCTGCGCAAGGTCGCCTCCTTCTGCCAGCTCCTGGAGAAGCGGTACGGCGACAAACTCGACGACCGGGGCCTCCAGTACATCGACTTCGCCGTCGACGGCGCCAAGCGCATGCAGGTCCTCATCAACGACCTGCTCACCTTCTCCCGCGTGGGCCGGCTCAACGACGCCGCTGTGGAGTGCGGCCTCGACGAGTTCCTGTCCAAGGCCCTGACCAACATCGACACGGTTATCACCGAGACAGGTGCACAGGTCGAACGTCCTGAGCAACTGCCCCGGGTCGTCGGCGATCCGACCCTGTTGGTCATGCTCTGGCAGAACCTGCTCGGCAACGCCGTCAAGTTCCGCGACCCCGACCGCGCCCCACGGATCCGGATCACCTGCGACGAGGACCCCGACACTCCCGCGGCCTGGCGGTTCCGCGTCACCGACAACGGCATCGGCATCCCGCAGGAGTTCGCCGAGAAGGTGTTCGTCATCTTCCAGCGGCTGCACAGCCGCGACTCGTACGGTGGCACGGGCATCGGCCTGGCGCTGTGCAAGAAGATCGTCGAACATCACGGCGGGCATATCTGGATCGACACCGCCCACACGGGCGGCACCCGCTTCTGCTTCACTCTGCCGTCCGTCGAGAACGACACCGGCGACATCGACTCCCGTACCGAGGAAAAGGCCCTGGCATGACGACACCCGCCACCCCCATCGACGTCCTCCTCGTCGAGGACGACCCGGGCGACGAGCTGATGACGCGCGAGGCGTTCGAGGACAACAAGATCGGCAACACCCTGCACGTGGTCCGGGACGGCGAGGAGGCACTCGACTTCCTCTACCGCCGCGCCGGCCACACCGGCGCCCCACGGCCGGACCTCATCCTGCTCGACCTCAACCTGCCCAAGTACGACGGCCGTCAGGTCCTGGAGAAGATCAAGTCCGACCCCGAGCTGAGCGACATCCCGGTCGTCGTCCTGACCACCTCGGCGGCCGAGGAGGACATCCTGCGCAGCTACAAGCTGCACGCCAACGCCTACGTCACCAAGCCGGTCGACCTGGACCAGTTCATCGCCGCGGTCCGCCAGATCGACGACTTCTTCGTCCAGGTGGTACGCCTGCCCCGACGAGGCCTCTGAGCGAGCGGGCGGGGGACAGCCTCTGGTCATGCCGAGCTTCGAGATCACACCGATGGGTACGGGCCTCGACGTCAGGCGGCCCAGTGCGACGGGCGCTCCAGGGCGTGGGGGACCTTCGTGCGGGCGTCGCCCCGCGCGGCGTTCAGCTGGGGCTGGGTGAGGAACAGCGCGCCGCGCAGATCCGCCCCGCACAGGTTGGTGTCCCGCATGTCCGCGCCGATCAGGTCGGCGTCGCGCAGGTCGGCGTCGGACAGGTCGGCCGCGATGAGGAGGGCGCCGCGCATGCTGGAGCCGCGCAGCTTCGCGCCGCGCAGCCGTGAGCCCATGAGGTTGGCGCCCCGGTGGTTCTTCTTGCGCCCCGGGACCGCCGCGCGGGCCAGTTCGCTGGCGCGCAGGAGCAGCGGGTTGACCTCGCCGCGCAGCGCGTCCACGTCGACGGCGAGCAAGGTCTCGACCGTGTCCCGAGTGAGCGCGTCGATGCGCTCGTACGCGCGGCGTAGGTCCCGGTGGACGGGCCGGGCCGCGGGCAGGTCCAAGGCCTGCGCGGTGTACTTCAGGAGCTCCTGGAGCTGGCGTACGACGGGGAAGACTTCGTACATCGCGCGAGCCGAGTCGGGCTCCTCGCGCCAGCTGACGCCCTTGAAGGTGACCTGGGAGACCTTCTGGCCCGCGCCGAAGCAGTCGAACACCGTGCAGCCGTTGTAGCCCTTGTCGCGCAGCCGCTCGTGGATGCCGCAGCGGAAGTCCTCCTGCAGGTTTCCGCAGGGCGAGCCGGCGGACTTGTTCACCGGGAAGTCCGACGAGCGCGAGAAGGGCAGCGCCACGCAGCACAGACCGAAGCAGCTTCCGCAGTCGGCTTGCAGGTCGGGCTGGGCGGCGTGCGAGGTGGGCTCGGACAAGACGGTGACTCCTGATTCGGCGTGCGTGAGGCGGCGGCGTGCATGGCCGTACGCCTCCATTGTCCCTCGTAAGCCCTCCTCGGACGGGGAACCGGGCTCGGCGGCGTAGATGGTCAGGGTCCTCCCGGTGCCGTGCTGCTGCACACCAACGCCGGGAGGCCGGGTCGAGGACGGGAACCGTGCGAGATTCGCCTCATTACCGGGTGTGACGAGAATGTCACGGTGGAAGGCACGCACGAGCTGCCGGTCCGCCTGTGATGGCGTCCAGCGACTCTGGTCGCCACCGACGAGGTGACGGCGCGGTCGTTGGAACACACTGCCCTGTGGGGGCCGCAGCGGCCAGTAGCGGCTCCCGTCAGTGCTGTTACGACCTTTCGGCGCCGAACAGCCGTTTCGCGAGGGGGTCTTCGCCCAGGAACGCCGTCAGTTCGGCCCGGCCGGGCGCGGTGGCCGGGCCCCGGCGGCCCACCGCGTAGGCTGCCGCCGCGTTGGCGCCGTGCGCGGCTGTCAGCGGGTCGTGGCCCTGTGCGAGCAGGGCCAGGAACGAACCGACGTGGGCGTCTCCCGCACCGTTGCTGTCGACCGCGTCGACAGGGAATCCCGGCACATGGGTCGGTGCCTGGCCGGGTAGCGCCAGCCGGCAGCCGTCCTTGTCGGCCCGCACGAGCACGCCCGCCGTCGGCGCCAGCCGCTCCCGCAGCGCCGCCACCGCGGCCCGCGGATCCTCGTGGCCGGAGAGCAGGCGGGCCTCGCGCGCGTTGAGGCTGAGCCAGTCCGTGCGGGCGAGGACCGGCGCGAGGACGGCCTCGGGAATGTCGGCCACCAGGGGCGCCGGGTCGAGACAGAGCGTGATGTCCGCCGGGAGCCCGGATACGAAGGCGGACAGCAGGGGACCGTTGACCGGCAGCACCAGACCGTAGCCGGAGAGCTGAAGCAGGTCACCGGGGCGCAGTTGCCCGGCGACCGCGTCGATGTCCGAGGGACGCAGCGTGGCCTCGACCCCGAAGCTGGTGACGAAGGTGCGTTCGCCGCCGCTGTCGATCAGAGCGACGGTGAAGCCGGTGTCGGCGTCCGTACGGGCGGGGAGCAGCGTGCCGATGTCCTCGGCAGCGAGCGCCTCGCGTACGAGATCGCCGTACGGTCCGCTGCCGTGGAGCCCGGCGAATGCCGCCTCCGTGCCGAGCCGGCGGGCCGCGACCAGGGTGTTGAAACCGCCGCCGACGGTCGTTTCGCTGCGGGTGCCGATGACGTCTCCGCCGCGTTCCGGCAGCGCGGGGACCTCGATCACGAGGTCGGCGATCACGTTCCCGGCGAGGACCAGGCGGCCGCTCATCGTCCGGCCTCCTGAAGGGCGGAGGGCACGGTCCGGTCCCCGCTGCCCGCGACGGATCGGTTGCCGCGGTCGAACAGCGCGTACACGGCGGCGCCGACCGCCATGGCGATCGCCCAGCCGAGGCCGTTGCGGCCTAGCCAGGTGTCGGAGAGCGGCCCCGCGAACCAGATGTCCGTCTCACTCGTCGCGGCCTTGGTGAAGAGCAGGCCGGCCACGATGGCGGCGGCCCAGCCCAGGACGGCGGGCAGCCGGAAACCGCCCGAGTACCAGTAGCGACTGGTCGATGTGGTGTCCATCAGCGCCTCCGGGTCGTAGGCGCGTCCGCGCAGCGAGTCCACCGCGATCACTCCGATCCAGGCCGAGATGGGAACGGCCAGCAGGGTCAGGAACGTCGAGAAGGGCCCGTAGAAGTCGTCGGCGATCAGCATGAAGTAGATGCCGCCGGCGAACATCAGCACCACGTCGAGGGCGACGGCGGCGGCGCGCGGCACCCGGAGCCCCAGGGTGATCATCGTCAGGCCGGCGGAGTAGGTGGAGAGGTGGTTCGACATCAGCAGCCCGCCGAAGGCCGCGACGAGATAGGGGATCGCCATCCAGGAGGGCAGCATCGCGTTGATGGCCGCCACCGGGTCGGAGGAGGTGGCGAGCGTGGGATCGCCCGCCGAGAGCAGCGAACCCAGCGAGATCAGCAGGACGAGGGGGATGCCCGCGCCGAAGGCGGAGGCCCCGATGAGCCGGCGGCCGGGGACGGCCCGGGGGAGGTAACGGGCGTAGTCGGCACCGGCGTTGGCCCAGCCGATGCCGGTACCCGCCGCGATGAAGCCGATGCCCGCGATCACCCCGCTGGCCGGCCCAGCCGGGGTGTCGAGAACCTTGGACCAGTCGACGGTGGCGACCAGGAAACCCATCACGACCAGGTTGAGCGCACCGAAGACGACCGTGGCCCACTTGTTGATCCACATGATGGTGGCATGACCGAGGCCGCTGATCAGCAGCGTGCAACTGATGAAGACCAGCAGGCAGACCAGCGTGAGCACGGTGTTCCGGCCCACACCGAAGGCGGTGTGCAACATGGCCAGCAGCGCGTACGCCGCGGTCGTGGTGGTGATGGTCTCCCAGCCGACCCGGCTGAGCCACGTGATGAGGGTCGGACCGGCGTTGCCCCGCTGTCCGAAGACCGCGCGGGACAGGGTGAGCGCGGGCGCCCCGCCCTTCTTGCCGGCCAGACTCAGAGCTCCCACCAGCGCGAAGGAGCCGAAGGAACCGACAGCGGCGACGAGAGCCGCCTGCCAGATGTTCAGGCCGCGGAAGGCGACGAGAGTCGCGCCGAGAGGGAGCCCGAGGATGCTGATGTTGGCGGCGAACCAGGTCCAGAACATCTGACCGGCCTGGCCGTGCCGCTCGTGGTCGGGGACCGGCTCGATCCCACGGGTCTCAATGGCGCCGACGCGATCGTTCGTCTTCGAAGCGGTCATGACGGAACCTCCTTGCATGGTGGGGAGGGGCGGGGCGTTCTCGGCGGCTCAGCGGAGTGCGAGCAGCCGTGTGGTCAGGGGTTCGAGTTCGAGGGAGTTGACGGACCGCAGCGTGTCCACGGCCTCGGCGGGCAGCCCGGAGAGCCCGGCGACGGACCCGGCGACGGCACCGGCGATCGCGCCGATGGTGTCACTGTCACCGCCGAGGTTGGCCGCGAGCAGGGCGGCCTGCCAGGGATCTCCGTCGGCCACCGCCAGTACCGCGAACGCGGCGGGCACCGACTCCTGGCTCGCGACGCTGGTGCCGACGAGCGCGACGATCCGGTCCAGCGCCTCGGCCTCCGGTAGATCCCGTACGAGATCCCGCGCCCAGGTGATCCGGCCGGCGATGTCGGCCCCGGCGACCCAGTGCCCGCGCCGCGCACCGGCCCGGGCCGCGACCACCGCGGCGGCGACGGCCTCGTCCAGCGAGCCGCCGCCGACACCCGTGCTGACGGCGGCGGCGACGGCGGCCGCGCCCGCGATCCCGAGGCCGGTGTCGTGGGTGACCTGACAGGACTCCACGACATGGTCCAGGAAGACGTCCAGCGGCTGGACGTCGAAGGCGATGCCGACCGGCGTGACCCGCATGGCCGCGCCGTTCGTCGTGCCGTTCCTGCCCGCCTCCCGCGCCGGAACACCGCCGGCCACCGCGTCCAGGGCGGCCTTGGTGGAGGGGCCGAGGAGATCGAAGGAGCCCTTGGCCTTCATCTCCTTCTCCCAGTCGAGCAGGTCGTGGGCCAGGCGCAGGGGATCGATCCGGCCGCGTCCCTCGGCGATGAGCCGGCCGACGATGACGGCCTGGTCGGTGTCGTCGGTGACGGAGCCGGCCGGCATGCCGGCGCTGACCGGATTGTCGGGGAGCGCGGGCCGGAAGCCGGTGAGCCTGCCGTAGACCCGGACGACGTCCTCCCTGGACATCACCTGGGTGGGCATGCCCAGAGCGTCGCCGAGGGCGAGGCCGTAGTAGGCACCGAGGGCGCGGTCGAGCAGGTCGGTCACGGACGGCCTCCTTGGCCCGAGCGCACGTGCAGTTCGAATTTGGCGGGGTCCAGCAGGCTGGTGACCTGCTCGACGACCGAGCCGTCGCCCGCTCGGTACACCTGGGTGAGCCGCAGGAAGGACTCGCCGGGCGATCGGTGCAGCAGGGCGGCCTCCGCCGCGTCGAGCCCGCGCACCGACACCACACCCTCACCGGAGACGGTGACCCGGCCCGCGGCGATCAGCGCCCGGCTCAGCGAGCCGTCGACGAGGCCGCGCTCGGGCAGCCCGGCCAGGTCTCCGGTGGCCGGGACCCTGCTGCGCTCCAGCGACAGGCCCCGCCCGTCGGCGAGCCGTCTCACCCGGTCCAGCGCGATGAACGTACTCGAATCCATCCCGAGTTCGACGGCCAGATCGTGGTCGCTGATCTCCTCGAAGCGCAGGGTCTCCGACGTCAGCTCCGTGCCCTGTTCGGCGAGGGCCTTGGTCCAGCCGAGCCGGTTGTCGATCGGCGTCCCCTCGAAGGTGACGAAGGAGCCGATCCCGGCATGGGTGGCGATGAGCCCTTCCTCCCCGAGGGCTTGCAGCGCCTGCCGCAGAGTGGTGCGACTGACCCCGAAGCGCTGGGTGAGCGCGTGCTCCCCGGGGAGTCTGCTGCCGTCGGAGTGGACTCCGGCCCTGATCTCGTCGGAGAGAACACGGACGATGCGATGGTGCTTGTGTACCTGTCCAGGCATGTCCAAACAGTAAATGAACAAGTCTGGTCAGGTCCATAGCCGGCTGAGGATTTCCCGAACCGCACGGGCATGCGGCGTCGGGCGTGCTAGATTCCGCACCTGAACATGGTTCCCATTATCGAAAGAAAGTGTAGGTAGGCCACGTGCCTCCGCCCCCGACATCCATACCGACGGCGCACGCGGACGCGTTCGCCGCGGCCGAGGCACCATCGGCCGCACCCGCCGCGGAAGGGAGAGGCCGACTCGCCTCCCGCACGGGACTGCTGCTCGCCTGCGGCGCGTTGACCGCCTTCCTGCTCGCTTCGGTCGTCGTGGCCATCGGCCTGGGACCCGCGGTCATCACCCCGGGGGAGACCGCCCGTCACCTGTGGGCGGCGCTCAGCGGCGGGCGCATCGGCGCGGACGAGGTGACGACGTACCAGATCATCTGGCAGATCCGCACACCACGCGTCCTGTTGGCGGCCTTGGTCGGGGCCGGGCTCAGCGCGGTCGGCGTGGCGATCCAGGCCATGGTGCGCAACGCGTTGGCCGACCCCTTCGTCCTCGGCGTCTCGTCGGGCGCCTCCGTCGGCGCCGTCGCCGTCACGGTCACGGGCGGGCTCGCGGCCCTCGGCATCTACGCCGTCTCCGCCGGAGCCTTCGTCGGCGCGCTCGCCGCCTCGCTGCTGGTGTACGCCGCGTCCTCCAGCCGAGGCGCGCTCTCCCCGCTGCGACTCGTCCTGACCGGCGTGGCCATGTCGCTCGGTTTCCAGGCCGTGATGAGCCTGATCGTCTACTTCGCGCCGGACGGTGAGGCGACCAGCATGGTCCTGTACTGGACCATGGGCAGCTTCGGCGCCGCGACCTGGGGCGCTTTGCCCGTCGTTGCGGTGGTGGTCACGACCGGGACCCTGGTCCTCCAGCGGTACGGGCGGGTGATGGACGTCCTCGCCCTCGGCGACGAGACCGCCGCGAGTCTCGGCGTCGGTGCCGACCGGCACCGCAAGGGGCTGCTGGTGCTCGTCTCCCTCGTCACCGGCGTCATGGTCGCCGTCAGCGGTGCCATCGCCTTCATCGGACTCGTCATGCCACACGTGGTGCGCATGCTCGTCGGCGCCACGCACGCCCGTGTCCTCGCCGTGGCACCACTGGCCGGAGCGATCTTCATGGTGTGGGTCGACCTGGCGGCCCGAACCGTGGTCGCCCCGCGTGAGCTGCCGCTCGGCGTCATCACCGCGCTCGTGGGCGTGCCCGTCTTCATCGCCCTGATGCGCCGCAAGGGCTATACGTTCGGGGGGCGTTGACATGAATCTGAGGCTCGACGGACTCTCCGTCGTGACCGACGGCAAGAGCCTCGTGCGCGGCCTGTCCCTGGAAGTGCCGGACGGGCAGGTCGTCGGTCTGGTCGGCCCGAACGGCAGTGGCAAGTCCACCGCGCTGCGGTGCGTGTACCGAGCCCTGCGCCCCAGCTCCGGAACCATCTGGGTGGGCGAGCGGGAGCTGACACGGCTGCCGCTCCGCCACAGCGCACGAACCATCGCGGCGATGACCCAGGACGGCGCCATCGACTTCGACTTCACGGTCGAGGAGGTCGTCGCACTCGGTCGCGCCCCCCATCTCCGGGGGAACCAGGCCCTCAGCGGCCGGGAGCGCGAACTGTGCGAGCGTGCGATGGACCAGCTCGACATAGGCCACCTCGCACACCGGGGAGTCCTGACACTGTCGGGTGGCGAACGCCAGCGAGTCCTGCTGGCCCGCGCCCTCGTCCAGGAGCCGAGGATCCTCATCCTGGACGAACCGACCAACCACCTCGACGTCCGCCACCAGGTCGAGCTGCTCTCGCTGCTGCGCGGGTCCGGCCGCACCGTCCTCGTCGTCCTGCACGACCTCAACCTGGCCGCGGCGGCCTGCGACCGTCTCGGCGTGCTGGCGCAGGGCCGCCTCGTCGCCTCGGGCACGCCCGCGGACGTCCTCACGACCGAGCTGGTCGGCGACGTCTTCGGAGTAACGGCCAGCGTCGTCCCGCACCCGCTCACGGGCGGTCCCCAACTCCTGTACTCGCTCGGCTCATCCCGGTGAAAGGCGCCTCACGACATGCGTAGAACTCCATTCCTCGTTCCGGCACGCCGGCCTGCGGCTCTCGGATCCGCCCTGGTGGCGGCACTGGTGCTCAGCGGCTGCGGCGCCGAGGTCGAACCGGATGCCAAGACGTCCACCGAGGTCACCGTCAAGCGTTGTGGTGAGCCGGTGCGGTACAAGGTCCCCGAGCGGGCCGTCGCCTACGAAGCCGGCAGCGCCGACAAGCTGTTCGCCCTCGGCCTGACCGATCACGTGCACGGCTACGTGATGCCGCCGGCCAACCCACCGGTGAGCGAGTCCCCGTACGCGTCCGAGTACGCCAAGGTGAAGATGCTCAGCGACGACCTCCTCAACAAGGAGGTCGTCGTCGAGGCCAAGTCCGACTTCGTCGTCGCGGGCTGGAACTCCGGATTCAAGGACGAGCGGGGCATCACGCCGGCCATCCTCGACAAGCTCGGCATCCAGAGCTTCATGCACACCGAGAGCTGCTTCAACTATCCCGGGTATCCGGAGAAGGTCACCCCCTTCGAAGCCCTCTACACCGACCTCGAACGGCTGGGCAGGATCTTCCGGGTCGAGGAGAAGGCCGAGGCGGTGGTCGACGGGCTCAAGGAGCGCGTCGAGGCCGTCGAGGCCAAGGCTCCGGCGGGTGATCCCGTTCCCGTCTTCCTCTACGACTCCGGAACCGACCAGCCCTTCACCGCGGGCAATCAGGTCCCGCCCAACGACATCATCAAGTCGGCAGGCGGCAAGAACGTCTTCGACGGACTCGACGAGCGCTGGACCCAGGTCAACTGGGAGTCGGTCGCCGAGTCCGAGCCGGAGGTCGTCGTCATCCTCGACTACGGCGACCTGCCCGCCGAGAAGAAGATCGACTTCCTGAAGAAGTTCCCCCACACCAAGGGACTCCCCGCCGTGAAGAAGGACAACTTCTTCGTCCTCGACTACAACGAGGGCATCAGCGGACCCCGCAACATCGACGGTCTGGAGAAGTTCGGCGCGTACGTGCGCGAACTCGCGGGCTGAGCCGAGTCAACTCGTCGTCGACGAACAGGTCATCCGCGTCACGCATGGCGGCGAGCATGCCCGGGACTTCCCGTCCCGCGTCGGCGAAGACCGAGGCGACCAGTCCGAGTAGGGCCGGGGCGGGGCGCTTTGGGCGATGCCATACGGCACCGGCGAGGTGCCGTATGGGCAGTCGCGCGTCGGTCAGTCGCGCACCAGGACGGGTATCCGCGCCGGAGCGTGCGACGGCGAGGCGGTCGCATTGCCGAAGTTGCCCTCGACCTCGGACTTCTCCGCCGCGTTCGGGTACGGGTTCGTGCAGGCGACACCCGCCGTGGAGCCCGACATCAAGCTGGAGCAGGGCCCGGGTTTGCGGTCCGGCAGACCCAGGATGTGGCCGAGCTCGTGGGACGAGATGCGTACCGTGTCGTAGCCCTGGTTCACCGCTTGGCGTCCGATCCAGACCGTGCCGTTGCCCAGTGAGGCGGTCAGGGCACGCGGCCAGCCGTTGTCGGCCAGGATGCGGATGTTGGCTCGCTGCCCGGACGCGGCCGGACGCATTTCCACGCCCCCGACACTCTCGTTCCAGATCGCCGCACCCCGGTCGACCGCGGACCTGAACTCGGCGGAACCGCTCGCGTCGTAGGTCAGCACCCGGGCCGCGGCCAGGGAGCGCGCGCTGTCGCTCGTCGGATCGGCGGCCATGGCCTGGCCGCTCAGCAGGGGCATGGACATCAGCAGGGCTGCGGCGAGACCGCCGGTCAGCGTACGGACGTGCATGTTCGACCTCCTTATGGGGGTAGGAGTCGTGCTCATGACACCATCTGCCTCCCTGCCCGCTGGACCCGGCCGTCAATCCGCTATTCCGCCCGGTGCCGGCACCCGACGGGCGGAGAGAGCTGTGGTGTGACCAACTCCGCTGTTAACGTGTCGCCTTGAGCGATGGGGAGAATTCAGCACGTGACTTCGACTGAGTTTCTGATCGGCGGGGATCTGAGGGTACGGCGGCTCGGATTCGGGGCCATGCACTTGCCGACGGACCCGGACCCGGCCCGCAAGACCTCTCTGGCGGTCGCCCGGCGGGCCGTCGAGCTGGGCGTCACGCTGATCGACACCGCGTACATGTACGGCGGCGGAGCCAACGAGGAACTCCTGGCTGAGGCCCTCTACCCCTATCCGGACGGGCTGCTGATCACCACCAAGGTCGGTGTCGCCCGATCGGGCCCCGAGGGCGAGTGGCGGCTCGACGGTCGGCCGGCGGTTCTGCGTGATCAGGTCGAGCAGGCTCTGCGCCGGCTGCGGGTGGAGCGGATCGAGCTGCTACAGCTCCACCGGATCGATCCGGAGACCCCGCTCGCCGACCAGCTCGGCACGCTCCGGGAGCTGCGGGACGAGGGCAAGATCGGCCGGATCGGGCTGTCCGAGGTCACCGTCGACGAACTCCACCAGGCGCGGCAGATCGTGGACGTAGTGAGCGTGCAAAACCGCTACAACCTGCTCGATCGGGAGCACGAGCCGGTGCTCGCGGCGTGCGAAGCGGCGGGGATCGCGTTCCTGCCCTGGCGTCCTGTCGCCTGGGGGGAGTCGGGACAGCGGGCCGAGGTCGCCGCCGTGGCGGCGGAAGCCGACGCCACTCCCTCGCAGCTTGCTCTGGCTTGGCTCCTCGGCCACTCGCCGGTCGTCCTCCCGATCCCGGGCACCGCCCGGATCGGCCACCTGGAGGAGAACCTCGCCGTCGAAGACCTCCACCTGTCCCAGGCCCACCGCGATCGCCTCGACCGCCTCGGAGATGCTCGGAGCCAGGGAACAACCCGGTAGCGCCGCCGCGAGTACCTTCGCGGGTCAGCGCGACTGCAGCGCGTCGAGTGCCACGGCCTGTGCGATGGCGAGGCGGCGGTCGAGGCCGGGGCCGCGATGTCGAGCACGTAACGGTCGCGCAGCCCGAACTTCTTGTCGACTGCCATAGTGGTACGGCACAAAGAGGAGGCCAGGCGCCGCCTCGACGGGCTCACCGCGCGGGAACGCGAAGTGCTCGCCCTCCTCGGAGAAGGTCTGTCCCACGCCGACGCGGGCCGGCGGTTGCACATGAGCGAGGCCACCGTGAAGATCTACGTCGGCCGGATCCTCACCAAGCTCGGATGCGACAACCGGGTACAGGCGGCACTACTCGCCCGCGACGCCGGCCTGCACCCGGACGGAGTGTGACCGACCGAGCAGGCGCCGGTCGGAAGGCAAGTGACAGAAGAGGCGTGCATTGGTCTAGGCCGGAGCGCTCCGGCCTCGTATTCTCGGCGGTGGCCGGCGGCACGACCTTTCCCCCCACTCGAGTTGCGAGCCGGCTCGGACGACGCCCCACGACCGCGACCCGAGCAGCCGGGTGAACTCCCCCCACTCACCGCCTCCGGGAGGCCATGGTGAAAGTTCGCACCAGATTGTCGGCGATCATCGGCACGCTCGGTCTCGTCGGATCCCTGGCCCTGGCCACGGCGTACGCCGACGAGCCCGCCACCAACGAGGGCGCGGCGCAGGTCGCGCTGACGGAGGTGGCCCAGGCCAAGAACCCGACCGCCGGTGCCGCGGGACCCGGCGACACGGTCTGGATCGCCGAACGGGCGGGAACGGTCCGGGTCCTGAACGACGCAGGACTCGGCGAACCCGTCCTCGACATCTCCGACGAGACCACCACCGACGGCGAACGCGGCCTGCTCGGAGTGACGTTCGACAACGACTTCGCGCACTTCTACATCTCCTACACCGACCTTCAGGGCACCAGCACCATCGACGAGTTCGCCGTCCAGGACGGCACGATCCAGGAGGACACCCGGCGCACCGTCCTGACCCAGGAGCAGCCCGAGTCGAACCACAACGGCGGCGACATCAAGTTCGGTCCCGACGGCTACCTCTACATCGCTTTCGGTGACGGAGGAGGCGGCGGCGACCCCGACGGCAACGGCCAGAAGCTCGACACCCTGCTCGGCAAGCTGCTCCGGATCGACCCGCAGGGCGGCGAACCGTACGCCGTCCCGCAGGACAACCCCTTCGTCGACGACCCGGACGCCAAGGACGAGATCTGGTCCTACGGGCTGCGCAACCCGTGGCGGTTCTCCTTCGACGCCGGCTCCGGCGACCTGCTGATCGCCGATGTCGGCCAGAGCGACTGGGAGGAGATCGACTGGGCGCCCGCGAACAGCAAGGGCGGCGAGAACTACGGCTGGTCGCAGATGGAGGGCACGCACCCCTTCCGCGGCGGCACCGAGCCCGCGAACCACGTCCCGCCCATCCACGAGTACGACCGCACCGGCCTCGGCTGCTCGGTCACCGGCGGCTACGTCTACCGCGGCCGGGCGATCGCGGATCTCGCGGGCCAGTACGTCTACAGCGACTACTGCGACGGCACACTGCGCTCCCTGGAGATCGAGAACGGCAAGGTGACCGCCGAGCACGACCTCGGTGTCAACGGCGGAGAGGTCGTGTCCTTCGCCCAGGACACCGACGGCGAGCTGTACGCCCTCGCCATCGGCGGCACCGTCTGGCGAGTCGACCCGGCGTGACCTCGCCGCCCGCCCGGCCGTCAGCCGTCGTATAGCCCTGGAAGCTGCTCCGGGCGAGGGAGGAGACGGGGAGGTGGCGGGCGATAGCGGTCTTTGGTGGCCCGGACCAGCACGCCTCCGCGTGCCCGCCCGTGGACGGGAGCGTCATGAAACTCCCCTGACAGTTTGATCGGAAGCGGGCGAAAGGCGGGGCCCGCGGGAGGAGTCCAGGGATCAGCAACTCACGATCAGCAATTGCTGAACAGAGAACCGAGCAAGGACGGGGGAGTGACATCATGTCGCATCAGGCACGGCCACCGAGGTGGACAGCGCAGGAGATGAACGACTTCGAGCATGCCCGCGCGTTACTGAGCGCGGTGATAGCCGCGTACAGCGCGCTCGTCGGAGAGGCGACGAGCAGGGAGGTCACTCGGGCTCTACATGCCGAACGCGCCCCATTGCTCCACGACAGGGAAAAGCTGACGGCCGACGACCGGGATCGTGTCGCGGAGATCATCCGGGAGATGCCGGGCCGTCTCGCAGCGGTCCGCGCGGGTGGCAGCAGTGGCTGAAGAGGGCCATACCGCCCCCTCTCCTGACGGCCAAGCAGGCGCAAGGCCTCGCGTACACCCCGTCCAGGCGTACCGCGGCCTGGTCGGGGCCCAGTTGCTACTCGCTGAACCCATACAGCCGACCACCGAGGTTGCGGTGGTGACGATGCATGGCTTCGTCCGGGACGATCGCGCGATGGTCGCAGCATCCGTCCAATGTGACGTTGATGGAGTACCGGAGGGGGCGCATTTCGCAAGGGTAGGGTAGGACGGTGACCTTCATGATGAGGCCCGACCATCACGTCCGACGCCCACGCTGAGTGGGCGCGTCTGTGACCGGCGCGCGGGAGCGCACGGTGCTTCCGACGGGGCCGCGCGTGTGGTTGGGGGCGGTCGCGGTCCTCGCCGCACTGGTGGTCGTCGCGCTCGGGATTCTGTACGCCGGCAGCAGCGGTCCCGGCGTGGTGGACGTGCGGGCCGGGGCGGCGGTGGAGAGTGCGGGGTCGTCGTGGCGGCACGTCGCTCTGGCCACGGACTTCCTGGGGGAGCTCGGGGGAGCGGCGATGCTGGTCGTGGCCGCGGCGGCGGGTGCTCTGGTGCTTCGGCGTCGTCGTGCGGCGGTGTTCATCGTGGCCGGCCCCGGCCTCACCGTGGCGGCGACGAAACTCCTCAAGCCCCTGGTGGGACGCACCATCCACGACGGTCACCTGTCCTACCCGAGCGGGCACACCGCCTTCCTCACCGCGTTCGCCCTCACGGTGGCACTGCTCGCGACCGGCCGGCTCGGTCTCGGCAGCGCGGCCGGCACGTCGCTCGTGCTCGCCGCGGCGACGGCGGCCGGCGCCGCGATGGGCTGGGCGCAGGTCGCCCTGGGCGCGCACTACCCGACCGACGCGCTGGGCGGCTGGTGCACCGCGCTGGCGGTGACACCGGCGACCGCGTGGATGGTCGACCGGACGGCTGACCGCCTGGTCGGTCGGGTACCCGACGTCCGTCAGCCGGACCCTCGCTGACGACACGTCACGCCAAGAGTCACGCCAAGAGTCACGCCAAGCCTCACGTCACACCGAACGGCGGAAGACCGGCTTCACCGGTCGTCCCCCCATCCACGGCGTGGGGTCACCGGCGTCCAGTGCCTTCCGGTACACGGCGCATGCCTGCGCCACCACGTCGACCGTGTGATCGATGTCGGCGTCACCGAGCGCGCCGCTCACCACGAACGACGGGGCCAGCACCCCGCCCGCGAGGAGCCGGCGCAGGAACAGGGTGCGGTACTGTTGTGACGGCTCACGGTTCTCGTCGAGGGTGGCGAAGACCAGGTTGCTGGCCCGGCCCCGGACGACGACGTGGTCGCCCACGCCCATGCCGGCCGCGGCGTCGCGGACCCCGGCGGCCAGCCGCTCGCCGAGCGCGTGCAGCCGCGCGGTGACGCCCTCCTCGACGTAGGTGGCCTGCACGGCCATCGCGGCTGCCAGCGAGTGCGTTTCGGCGCCGTGTGTGGTGGACAGCAGGAACACCCGGTCGCCGGAGTGACGCAGCCCGCCCCACTCCATCAGATCGCGGCGCCCGGCCAGCGCGGAGACGGCGCATCCGTTGCCCAGCGCCTTGCCGAACGTGGAGAGGTCGGGGACGACGCCGTACAGGCCCTGGGCGCCCGCCTCGGACCAGCGGAAGCCGGTGATCATCTCATCGAAGATCAGCACGCAGCCGTGCCGGTCGGCCAGCTCGCGCAGGCCGGCGAGGTACCCGGGCGGCGGCTCGGTGTGGGTGGCGGGTTCGAGGATCAGGCAGGCTACCTCGTCCTGGTACCGGGTGAGCAGTTCCTCGGTGGCGGCCAGGTCGCCGTAGGGGAACGCCACAGTGAGGTCGGTGGTCGCCGCCGGAACGCCGGCGGACATGGGCGTGGTGCCGATGAACCAGTCATCGACGGAGTAGAACGGATGGTCGCCGCAGAGGGCCACCCGTGCGCGCCCGGTGACGGCGCGGGCGAGACGCACCGCGGCGGTGGTGACGTCGGAGCCGTTCTTCGCGAACTTGACCATCTCGGCGGTCGGCACGGTGGCCAGGAAGCGCTCCGCGGCCTCGACCTCCACGACGGACGGCCGGACGAAGTTGCTGCCGCGGTCGAGTTCGCGCCGCACCGCCTCGATCACGCGCGGATGGGCGTGGCCGAGGCTCACCGACCGCAGGCCGGAACCGAACTCGACGTAGCGGTTGCCGTCGATGTCCCACACGTGGGCACCGCGGCCGTGGCTGATGACCGGGGCCAGGTCGTCGGGGTACTGGTCGTCGCCTTTGGCGTAGGTGTGCGCGCCCCCGGGGATCATGGCGCGCAGCCGCTCGTTGGCCAGCCGCGACCGGGGCAGGAGGAACTCTTCTGACGCTTCGGACTCTTCGGTGTCCACGCCGACTTCAGCTCTCTCTCTGCTTCAGGACCTCGGCGAGGCTGGGCGCCTCCCGGTCCCGCCGGGACATCGATATGGGCGGCAGCGGCCAGGGGATGGCGAGTTCGGGGTCGTCGAAGGCGATCGTCACGTCCTCGGCCGGATCGTGCGGGCGGTCGATCCGGTACGACGTGTCGGCGGTCTCGGTCAACGCCTGGAAGCCGTGCGCGCATCCCGCCGGGATGTACAGGGTCGCCTGCGTCTCGCCGGACAGTTCGAAGGTGGCCCGGTTGCGGTACGTCGGTGAGTCCGGCCGCAGGTCCACGACCACGTCGAAGATCCTCCCGTACGAGCACCGCACCAGCTTGGCCTCGCCGGCACCCGAGCGCAGGTGCAGGCCGCGCAGCACGCCCCGGACCGAGCGGGACAGGCTGTCCTGGACGAAGGTGTTCGGTTCGAGGCCCACCGAGCGGACCACGTCGGCGTCGAAGGTGCGGCAGAAGAAGCCGCGTTCGTCGGTGTGCGGCACCGGCTCGAAGAGATACGCGTCGGCGATCTCCGGGACTGCGGTCGCCTTCATGAAGTCTCCTGTCGGGCGCGGGCGCGGGCGCGGGCGCGGGCGTTGGCGTTGCCGGTCGAGGGGAACAGGGTCGCGGTCAGGACGGTGAACTGCTGCTCCAACCGCCGGACGGCGACCTGTTTTCGCTCGGCGAGGGTCAGCCGCAGCTCCGCCGAGCGCTTCTCCAGCTCCCGGAACTGCTCCAGCAGATGCTCGGCGTCGACCTCACGAGCCGGGTGGCAGTACGGGGCCAGCCCCATCCGAGCCATCAGCGCGTCACTCTTGGCCGAATAGCTGAGCGCGAGCGTCGGCGTGCCGACCTTCAGCGCGCAGACCAGATTGTGGTACCGGGTCGCCACCACGGTGCCGGCGGCCGCCGTCTCCTTCATCAGGTCGGCCAGCGAGGCCGTCTCGGCGGCGGTGACCAGCGGCGAGTCCACCGCGTCGACGATCGCGGCGGCCACCGGCCGGTCGAGCTCGTCGCCGGTGAGCAGCCGGACCGGTCTGCCGTCCTCGACCAGCGCGCGGACGAACCGGGTCGTCCCGTCGAGGTAGCGCCGGTGGATCTCCTCGGCCCGGGCGCGGTCGTCGTTGCCGCCGTAGAAGGCCATGACGCCGACGCAGACCGTGCCCGGCGGCCCCGAGGGCGCGCTCGTCCGTGGCGCCGGCAGGGCGAACGCGAGGTCTTCGTAGACCTCGTCGCGCGCCGTGTCCACGCCCATGGCCCGCATCGCGTCGCGGGACATGTCGTCCCGGTACGACCGGTACGTGGCCAGCCGCGCCGACCAGCGCGTCAGGACCCGGGTCGGCCGCTTGGCGATCTTGGCGGCGCCCACACTGACCAGCGCGACCCGGGTGCCGAGCAGCCGCCCGCTCGCGCAGAGCAGGAACAGCGAGTACGGGAAACCCCACGGCCGCAGCGGCAGCGTGGCCTCCAGGACGCCCGTGCCCGGCACGATCACCACGTCGTGTCGGCGCACCCAGACGGCGGTGCGGACGGCGTCGACGAGTTTGCCCAGCCCTTTGGCCAGGATCGCGCCCGCCCGCGACGCGGTCCGGTACTCGCCGCTGTACCAGTTCAGCCGCGTCGCGGGGATCCCGTACCGGGTCTCGACGTCCTCGGGTCCGCCGCACAGTGCGTCCACGACGGCCTTCGGGTGCTCTGCGCGGAGGTACCCGAGCACGGCCTCCAGCGATCCGTTGTTGCCGACGTTGCCGGAGCCGAGCAGCCCGAACACCCCGACGCGCACCGGCGTTTCGCGCCGGGCGGTCATGCCTGCCTCCCTTCGCGGCCGGCGACGAGCGCGTCGACGGAGACGGTGAGCCGGTCCGGGTCGACCGGGGTGCGGTCCTCGACCCGCTCGCCGGCCCCGGGCCGGACCCGGCTGGTCATCCACGCGGCGAGGTGGCGGTAGCACGCGCGCCGGTCCGCGGCCGACAACGGCGCCCGCCGGATCGCCGCGACGAAGCCCCAGACGTACTCGGCGAGCAGCCGGGGCGTCGGGTGCAGCGGGCCTGCCCGGCGTGGGTCCAGGTTGACGCACCGGGAGCGCTTGCCCGGGTTGGCCCGCTCGGCGCGGGTGGGGTGGTCGCGGCGGAAGTAGAGCAGCTCCGGCACCTGGTGGAAGGGCCCGTGCAGGGTGATCTCGGCGACGAACGTGCGGTCCGCGTGGTGGTAGCTGTCGTGCGGCTTCACCCGGCGCAGCACGTCGGCCCGCATCACCCCGTAGAAGTCGTCGCCGCCGGGCTCGAACAGCAGACTGCGGAACCGCTCCGGCGCGTGCGGCGAATCGGTCGCGAGCCCGTACTCGTACGGGACCTTCACCTTGCCGTCGCCGTCGATGACCGCCTGGCCGCTGTGCGCGAGGATAAGGTCCGGCCGCTCGTCAAGGGCCGACACACAGCGCCGCAGCAGGTCCCGGGCGTACAGGTCGTCGTGCGAGGCCCACTTGAACAGCTCGCCGCGGCACTCGGTGAACACGTAATTGTGGTTGGGCGCGGCGCCGACGTTCCGTGGCAGCCGGAGGTACCGGATGCGTGAGTCCCGCACGGCGTACCGGCGGCAGATGTCCTGGGTCCCGTCGGTCGAGGCGTTGTCGGAGACGACCAGCTCGAAATCCTCGTAGGTCTGGCCGAGCAGGGCGTCGAAGGCCTCGGCGAGGTACTCCTCGCCGTTGTACACGGGCAGGCCGATGCTCAAGCGGGGTGGGGCGGTCATGACGTCCTCACTTCACGGATGGGAGGGTGGTGGCGCTCGCGCAGGGCGGCCCGTAGTTGCAGCCACCAGGCGGCGGAGCCGCAGGCGGCGGCGGTGGCGACGCCCCAGGCGGATCCGACCGTGCCGGCCGCGAACGCTCCACCGAGCCCTCCGACGACGTAGCAGGCGGAGGCGAAGAGCTGGCAGCGCAGGCTGCGCCGGGCAGCGGCGAGCGCGCGCAGCCCGGCCGCCGCGCCGGTGCCGAGGCCGGCGCCCGCGACGCCGAGCGTGACCGGCACGATGAGCGCCGAGGCGGCGTACCAGACGTCACCGAGTACCAGCTCGCCGAGCCGGTCCGGCACCAGCAGCAGCGCCGCGCCCCAGAGCAGAGCGGCGACGGCCTGCCCGCCGCCCAGGAGGAGGCAGAACCTGCCCAGCCGGTGCGGGGCCTGCCGCAGTACGCGGGCCGCCTCCGCCACGGTGACCAGCGACAGCCCCATCAGTACGGCGAGGAAGGGGCCGAGCAGCAGTTCGGCGCCCCGGATCACTCCCACCGCGCCGACCCCGACGATCACGCCGAGCCCGTACGCCCGCAGCTGGCTCGCGCCGCTGACGCCGACGTTCTCGACCAGGTACCGGTAGCCGAGGTCGCGGTGGTCGCGCAGCCAGTCGCGTGCGCCGGTCAGCCTGGGCCGGATGCCGGACTGGACGCAGCCGTACACGGCGGCCACCGTGGCGGACGTGCCCCAGGCGAGCACGAAAGCCGTCACGCTGCCCACGCGGGCCGCCACCACCATGGCGGGGACGAGCGCGACACCCCAGACGACGTCGTTCACGAACGCCTTGCGCCCCTGGCCGGCGGCGAAGAACGAGTACCGCCAGGCGTCCTGCAGCAGCAGCCCCGGCAGCATGAGGCCGAGGCCGGCGAACGCGGGCCCCACGCGGCCGCCCAGACCCAGGCCGACCACCAGACACACCGCGCCGACGGCGGCACCGACACCGAGCGCGGTGCCCGACGACCGGGCCACCGCCCCGCGCCAGGACGCCTCCGGCACGCCGCTGAAGCGCACCACGAGCGGGTCGGTGGCCAGCCCGCGCGAGACGCTGAGCACCACGCCGTACGTCACCCAGGCCAGGCTGAACACGCCGAACGCGGTCAGCCCCAGCGAGCGTGCCACGTAGATCCCCACCGCGAAGTTGGACATGCTGGAGGCCGCCTGGTCGGCCAGTCCCCAGGACAGCCGGCCGGCCATGCCGGCCATGGCCCGCGTGCCGGTCCGCCGGGCGGGTCCGGCCCCGTCCGCCGGGGCCGTCGTCGTCTTCTCTCCTTCGGTGGTCATGGGCGTCACGCCTTGAGCAGCCCTGCGCCGTGCAGGGCGTCGGCCGCGTCGGCGACGGTGTCGAACGGCAGCCCGGACCGCTCGGCGACGTCCAGCAGACCGTGCTCGCCGTCGGAGAGGCTGAGCACCCACAGCATGGCCATCTGCGCCTGCTTGGCGTCGCTGCGGCCCCCGAGCGAGTCGTACAACCCGCGCCGTCCCAGCTGCGGTTCGCCGTAGGGGCTGAGGTTGACGTACCGCCGGTCGCGGTCCAGCACCGCGAACGCCTCGCGGCAGACGGCGAGCGTGTCCTCCATCGCCCGGGGGGAGACGAAGTCCAGGTTGTCCGCCGAGGTGTGGTACTCGGGGTAGCCGGCGTACGGAGTGCGGGTGAGCGAGCCCACGCCGAGATCGAAGCCCGGCGAGCAGAACTGCCGCTCGTCGTAGCCGTACGGGGTGAACTCCGTGACGTGGTGCGGGCGTTCCGAGGTGGACAGCACGTGCCGCATCACCCGGTCGATGCCCGCGTCGCCGCGCCTGCTCCGCTTGTACGTCAGCCGGCCCCGGTCACCGGTGCAGGCCAGGACCAGGCCGTGCTTGACCCGTGCCACACGCTCCGCGTTGCGGGCCAGCCACGTGATCGCCCCGATGGTGCCGGGCGCGAACAGGAACCGGTACGTGTAGTACGGCGTCCGTTCCGCCAGTTCCCGGGCCAGGAACGTCGCCACCGCGATGCCGGCCAGGTTGTCGTTGGCCAGCGACGGGTGGCAGACGTGGCAGGAGACGATCACCTCTTCGGGGACCTGCCCGGGGACCACGTGCTCGGCGTAGGTGAGGTGGCCGTCCGCGAGGGTGGAGTCGATACGGACCTCGTACTCGCCGTCCGGCAGCGCGTCCAGGGTGTCCTGGGCCAGGCAGAAACCCCAGTCCGGCTTGTAGTAACTGGTGCGGTACGGCACCCAGGCCGGGTGGTCCGGCAGGGTGTGCAGGTGCGCACGGAGTTCGGCGAGCGGCATCCTCGTCGACACCGGCACGCTGTAGCCGAGCACGTGCAGGCTGGACGCGGCGAAGTCGACGACCCGGTTGCCGTGGGCGTCGGCGATGTACGCGTCGCGGATGTTCCACTCCTGCGGCACCGTCCAGTCGAGCACCTGCGTCCCGGTCGGCACCTCGTGCACCCGCAGCGGAACGTACTCGTCCACGATTTCCAAGGTGGCACGCACCCCGTCGCCGGTGATGCTCCGGCACAGCGGGTACAGCCGTTCCACCATCGCGTGCATCCGCTCGCCGGCCGCCGTCACCGGCTGTTCGCCGGCCGCCGTCATCCGCGCCACCGCAGGGTGTCGTCGACGGAGCCGGCGTCGGAGGCCGCACGCAGCACGGCCAGCCGGGTGAAGCGGCGCTCGAAGTCCTCCCGGGTCAGCCCGTGTTTCCGGTAGGCGTCGGCGAGTTCGAGCGCGCCCTGCTTCACGGTCCACTCGCAGTCGAAGCCGGGCACCGCGGCGCGGAACCGGGAGAAGTCCACCCGGTACGACCGTGGATCGGCACCGGTCTCCCCGGTGATCACCACCTTCGAACCGGACACCGCCGCCGCGACCTGCTCGGCGATCTCGGCGACCGTGACGTTGTTGACCTCGCTGCCGATGTTGAACGCCCGGTCGTGCACCGCCTCCCGAGGCGCGGTCAGCGCGGCCGTGAAGGCCCGGGCGATGTCCACGGCGTGCACCAGCGGACGCCAGGGGGTGCCGTCGGAGAGCACCAGCACCTCGCCGGACAGGAGCGCGTGGCCCACCAGGTTGTTCAGCACGATGTCGGCGCGCAGCCGGGGCGAGAAGCCGAAGGCGGTGGCGTTGCGCATGTACACCGGGCTGAAGTCGCCGTCGGACAGCGCGTGCAGGTCGTCCTCCACCCGCACCTTGGACTCCGCGTACGGCGTCACCGGGCGCAGCGGGGCGTCCTCGGCCACCAAGTTCGACAAGTCGGGGTCGCCCGCGGCGCCGTAGACCGAGCAGGTCGACGCGTACAGGAAGCGCCGCACCCCGGCGTCGCGGGCCAGCCGGGCCAGCCGCACGGACGCGTGGTGGTTGATGTCGTAGGTCAGCTCCGGCGCCAGGGAGCCCAGCGGGTCGTTGGAGAGCGCGGCCAGGTGGATCACGGCGTCCACCCCGGCCACGTGTTCCGCCGTGACGTCACGCAGGTCGACCCGATGCCCTGGCGGGTCCTCGGGCGACGGGCCCAGCACGCAGTCGGCGAACAGGCCGGCGTCGAGACCGACGACCTCGTGCCCGGCGGCCGTGAGTACGGGCGCCATCACGGTGCCCAGATAGCCCTGGTGTCCGGTCAGCAGTACGCGCAAGGTTCAACCCCCCAGGTTGAGAGTGAGTTTGGTGACGGCGAACGCCTCGGCATAGCGCGCGTGGCATTCGATGCCGCGGATCCGGGCGAGACCGAGGAAGGCCTCCCGGTCGTACCAGGGCCGGTGCCGCTGCGAGGGGTAGTGCTCCTGGAGCAGCCGTACCTTCCGCTCCGCGATCTCCGGCGACAGCGGCTGGTACGCCACCGGACGCCCTAGATCGCCGTCCCACTTGGCGATCTCGTAGCGGAGTACGAGGTGGTCGCGGAACGCGGTGGTCATCAGCTCCGCCAGGCCGCGGTGATCCTGGTGCGCGTCGTCGGTACGCGGCGCCAGCACGAGATCCGGTTCGGTCCGCTCGCGCAGCTCCTCGACCGCGGCCTTGGCCTCCTCCCAGTGCGCGGGAATCCGGCCGTCCGGCAGCTTGAGCACGGTCAGCCGCAGGTCGGCGCCCGGGCAGAAGGCGTCGAGCGCGGCCAGCTCCTCCTGCTCCCGCTCGCCGCCACCGCCGGACAGCACCAGCGCGTCGACGCGGACACCCGGCCGCGCGAGGCACAGCGTGAGCAGGGTGCCGCCGGCACCGATGGCGATGTCGTCGCAGTGCGCGCCCACCGCGACGATCCGGTCCAGGGGTCCGGCCCCGAGCCGGATCACGCCCGCGCTCCGACGCCGGCCCGCTCCCACACGGCCCACGGGCGGTCGCCCTGGGCGTAGGCGGCGTCGAGGGCGGCCCGCTCCTTCACGGTGTCGGTGGGCTTCCAGAAACCGCGGTGCTGATGCGCCACCAGGCGTCCCTGCTTGGCGAGTTGGGCGCATCCGTCGGCGACCAGGTCGCCGTTCTCGGGTATGTGGTCGAAGACTTCCTGGCGGAGCACGAAGTAACCGCCGTTCTCCCACAGCGGCAGTTCGCCGACCGCCGTGATGCCGCCCACCAGGCCGTCCTCGCCCAGCTCCACGCAGTGGAACGACGACTGCGGCGGGACGACCATCATCGACGCCCCGGCGTCGCGCGCGGCGAACCGGTCGATCATCTCCGGCAGCGGGGCGTCGGTGAGCACGTCGGCGTAGTTGGCGAGGAACATCTCGTCGCCGTCCAGGTGGTGCCGCACCCGGCGCAGGCGTTCCCCGATCGGCGACTCGATGCCGGTCTGCGCGAACGTGATCGTCCAGTCGGATATGTCCGTGGACAGCAGCTCGGTGCGTCCGCCGCGCAGGACGAAGTCGTTGGACGTCGTCTCCTCGTAGTTGAGGAAGAAGTCCTTGATGTGGTGCGCGCCGTACCCGAGGCACAGGATGAACTCGGTGTGCCCGAAGTGCGCGTAGTAGCGCATGACGTGCCAGATCAGCGGGCGCGGGCCGACCATCGCCATCGGCTTGGGCACGTCGTCACAGGCGCCGCTGCGCATCCGCATGCCGTAACCGCCGCAGAACAGGACGACCTTCATCGCATGACCTCGACAATGCTCAGTTCCGGAATGGGGAAGACCAGCCGGCCGCCCCAGTCGTGTACGAAGGACAGCTGCTCGACCAGCTCGTCCCGCAGGTTCCAGGGCAGGACGAGGACGTAGTCGGGCCGGTCGGTGGGGATCTGCTCGGGCGGCAGGATCGGGATGCGGGTGCCGGGGGTGAATCTGCCGTGCTTGTAGGGGTTGCGGTCGACCGTGTACGGCAGCAGGTCGGGCCGGATGCCGCAGTGGTTGAGCAGGGTGTTGCCCTTGCCCGGCGCGCCGTAGCCGACCACGGTCTCGCCGCGTTCGGCCGCCTCGACGAGGAAGCGCAGCAGGTCCCGGCGCACCTTGGCCACCCGGGCGGAGAATTCGGTGTACCCCGACAGCTCCTGGAGCCCGGCGGCCTTCTCCCGGGCCAGCACGTCGGCCACCCGCGGGGTCGGCTCGCCGGCCGCGTCCTCCGGCCGTGCCCACAGCCGGATGGATCCGCCGTGCGTGGGCAGCAGTTCGACGTCCACGAGGGCGAGCCCGCCGCTCGCCAGCGCCCGGATGGCGGACGCGACCGTGTAGTACTGGAAGTGCTCGTGGTAGATGGTGTCGTACTGGTTCTCCTCGATCAGGGTCAGCAGGTGCTGCACCTCGATGGAGACCCAGCCGTCGTCGGCGACCAGGGCGCGCAGCCCCTGGGTGAACCCGACCACGTCGGGGATGTGCGCGTACACGTTGTTGGCCACGACCAGGTCCGCCGGGCCGTGCTCGGCGCGGACGGCGGTACCGGTCGCCGGGTCCAGGAACGCCGTGAGCGTGGGCACACCCGCGTCCCGCGCAGTGGCGCCGACGTTCACCGAGGGCTCGATGCCCAGGCAGCGGATCCCACGGTCCGTCACGTGCCTCAGCAGGTACCCGTCGTTGCTGGCGACCTCGACCACGAACGCGTCGGCGCCGAGTTCCAGCCTGGAGGCGGCGTCGGCGACGAACGTGCGCGCGTGCTCCACCCAGGAGGTCGAGTAGGAGGAGAAGTACGCGTACTGCGTGAACGTCTCCTCCGGCGTGATCAGCGGAGGTATCTGCGCGAGCCAGCAGCCGGTGCAGACCCGCAGGTGCAGCGGGTAAGCGGGCTCGGGCTGGTCGAGCTGGTCCGCGGCCAGAAAGCTCTCGCACGGAGGCGTCGCCCCCAGATCGACGACGCTCTCCATCGCCGTCGAGCCGCAGAGTCGGCACCGTGTCATCTCCTGCCCCCATCCCCGCCCGCGCGGGTGCCCCGCCGCGAGCCAGTGTTGGTGTTCCCTTCCGCCGGCGGGCCGTCCCCGCCGACGGACCGACCCGCGACCGCGGTGCGGTATCCCTCCATCAGGCGTTCCAGCCCGACGGCCGGGCTGAAGCCCTGCTCGTATCGGCGCCGGGCCGCCCGTCCCATCTCCCGGTTGCGGGACGCCTCGGCCGTGATCCGGCGCAGGCAGGACGCGAGCGAGGCGGGCTCGCCCGGCCGGTGCAGCAGCCCGCTCACCCCGTCCTCGACGAGTTCGACGAAGGCGCCGTGACCGGCGGCGACGGCCGGGACTCCCGCCGCCATCGCCTCCACGACCACCAGACCGAACGCCTCCAGCCACGTGGACGGCGCCACCACGGCGACCGACCGCGCGACGGCCTCCCGGCACTGAGCCGGGTCGTACAGCCCGACGTACCGCACGTCCTCCCGGCCCGCCGCCCAGGCGGCCACCTCTCGCTCCAGTGGCCCCGCGCCGGCGATCACGAGCGGCACGCCCACGCCACCACCGGCGGCGATCTCGTCCCACGCGGTCATGAGCAGCCGCACGCCCTTGGCCTCCGCGAGCCGGCCGAGGAAGAGCAGATGCTCGCCGGGGCCGGTCCGGCGGGCGCCCGGGTCGGGCACGAAGTTGTGCTTCACCGACAGCCGTTCGGCCGGCATGCCCGCTCCCACCAGCACGTCGCGCTGCGCCGCGGAGATGCAGAAGAACCGCTCCACGCCGGACCACCAGCGCCGCCGGTTGACCGACATGCTGACCGCGAGCGGCACCGTCGCCAGCCGGGAGTTCCGGTAGCAGCCGTGCCGGACGGCGGGCAGCGGACCGGACCCGACGCATTCGGTACACGGCCTGCCGTCCCGCTGCAGCGTGCCGGGCGGGCACACCTGGGTGTAGTTGTGCAGCGTGGCGACGGCGGGCACACCCGCGTCGGCACAGGCGGCCAGCACCGCAGGCGACAGGAGCGGGAAGACGTTGTGGATGTGCACCACGTCCGGCCGTTCGGCACGGAGCCGCGCGGTGAACTCCGCCCGCACCGCCGGGTTCCACGGCACGAGGAGCGGCACCGCGACCTTGCCCAGCAGCGAACGGGCGGCGATGTCGTCGCTGCGCCGCTCGAACGACTCGACCCGGTGGCCGGCCCCGCGCAGCAGCGCCACCTCCTGGTCGACGACCTTGTTCTCCCCGCTCGGCTGCGCCGAGGCGTAGCGGTTGTGCGCCACGAGGACATGCATCTCAGGTCACCTCCGGTGTGCTGCGGGCCCAACCTGGGACGTGGCGTCCAGGGGCTTCGGGCGTCGAAAGGGGAGTGGCCGCCGAGGCGGGAGCCGCCAGCAGCGACGCGGCCACGGCCAGATGCAGCAGATACGGCGAGGCGTCGCCCAGCCCGGCCTCGGTGTACGACGCGATCGCGCAGTAGCTGATCAGGAAGATCGCGCAGGCCCTCGACAGCGACGGCGGCCGCAGCAGCGCGACGCCGCCCAGGACGACGATCATCCCCGCCACGAGGGCCACGCCGGTCACCCCCTGTTCGTGGTAGACGGCCAGCCAGCTGTTGTCGATCGGCAGCCCGCCGAACGACTTGTCGCCCAGGCCCGCGCCGAACAGGTACTCCGAAGTCGTCCGGGGCGCCGCCAGCAGGGCGTCCCAGACCTTGGCCCGACCCGTGAGGCTGGTGAAGTTCTCCTCGCTCTGTCCGCGCAGGAACCACGCGTGCAGCGCGGAGCCGAACGCCACCGCCGCCACCGCGGCGCACAGCACCGCCCAGGCGAAGAACCGGCGGGCGGCGGCGCTGGTCAGGACGAGCGAGCCGATCGCCAGGGTCAGCCCGACGAGCAGACCGAGCGTGGCCGTCCGGGTATGGGTCAGCACGAGCAGGACGAGTGCGGGCACGACGACCACCGCCGCACTGGTCCGGTCGGTCCGGCTGCCCAGCACGAGCAGCACGGTGAGCCCGATGACCACCGCGGCGTACTGTCCGATCTGCGGCGGGGTGAGCGGCCACAAGGCGCCGACCAGCCGCCCGCCGTACAGCTCGGGCAGGGCCGTGCCCGGTGAGACGACCGCGCCGGCGGCCACCGACCCGAGGACCGCCAAGTACATCCGGATGTGGTGCCGGACGAACGTCGTGCCGCCGTCCCACCAGCGGCTGAGCAGCCACAGGGTGGCGAGGAAGAGCGCCAGCCGGGCGCAGCGGAACAACGCGCCGAACCCGGACTCCAGGCTCACGCTGGAGATCACGCTCGGCACCAGCAGCAGGGTGAGCAGGAGGAGGAAGGCGCTCGCCCGGATGCGCAGCCGGAGATTGACCGCTAGCGCCAGCGCGAACGCGGCGGCCAGCGCGCCCATGGTGACCATCTGGATGAGGGAGCGGGGCAGCGGCACGATGGTCTCCGCCCCCGCGGAACCCAGCGTGTTGAGGACCAGCAGCCCCCAGACCGTCCCCACGGTCCTCGACGTGCCCTCGGCGGCCATCTCAACCACCGTCCCGGGCGCGGAAGGTACTGCCCTCGTCCTGCCGGTACGGCATGCCCTGCCACTGTCCGGAGTCGAGGGTGCGGCTCGGGTCGTGGGCGACGAACGTCCACGCGCCGACGTAGACGTTGTCGTGCCAGCGGTTGTGCTGCTCGCTGGTGATCGCCTCCGCCACGCGCTCGCCCTGGTACGGCGACCAGTCCGGATAGGTGCCGTAGTTGGCCAGCACCGCCATCCGGTCGCAGTGCGCCGTGCAGCCGACGACGGAGTTGTCCAGCACGAAGCGGTTGTCGTGGATGTCCACCCGCTGGGTCTTCCACCGGCAGTCGGCGTAGAGCGGTGCGGTGGCGATCCCCGGCTGGGCGCACCGGTCGGTGTCCTTCACCAGGAGCGTGCACTCACCGGACGAGGTGTTGGCCGGGCTGTTGCAGAACCGGTCGGCGTTCTCCCACAGGGTGATCCCGGACCAGTTGTTCTCCAGCGTGTTGCCGTAGATCTCGATCTTGTCCGTGCGGGCCCGGATCCGCGGTTCGCCGCCGGACTCGGACACGTAGACGGTCGCGAACGGGAAGGTGTCGCCGCGGTCGGCGTACCTGCGGCCCTCGACCCAGTTGTTGCGCCGGATCGTGTTCTCGCGGACGACCGCGTTGTAGCTGGTCTCGTAGATCAGCGCGGCACCGTCGTTGGCCTCCAGCACGTTGCCCTCGATGCGGAAGTCGTTGTTGTTGGTGTCCGCCCACAGTCCGGCTCCGCGGTTGTCGTGCACCCAGTTGCCGCGGATGTCGGCGCCGTCGACGGCCCAGAACTTGACGCCTCCGGTGCAGCCGCAGCCCGGCCGCCGACGTTCCCAGTCGTCCGTGTTGTTGCCCACGATCTCGTTGCCCTCGACCACCAGGTCGCTGATGCCGCCGCCGGCCTTGTAGGCGTTCATGCCGTACTGGCCGTTGCCGCGCAGACAGCTGGCGCGGACCCGCTGGCGCGCGCCGGCCATCAGCCCGGCACCGGAGTTGTTCTGGATCGTCGCGTGCTCGATCACCCACCCGTCGGCCGAGTCGTGGTTGACCACGCCCTCGTCGTGCGGCGCGACGAAGCCCTGCACGGTCAGGTGGCGGATGGTCACGTCGCGGGCGGAGCCGCCGAACGCGTACTGGTTGGTCTTCCGGCCGTCGAGCACCGCGCCCGGGGCACCCAGGTAGCTGTTCCCCTCCTTGGGGACGACCTGGGCGTAGCGGTCCGGCTGGAGCCTGTGGGTACCCGGCCGCAGCCAGAACGTGGTGTTCGGGGGACTGCTCCTGGTCTTCGCGGCCAGATCTCCGGCAACCGCGGGGTCGACCGTCACCGCGCCCGCGGGCGCCGTCGCGGGACCGGCCGCGGGTTCGGCGCACACCCGGGCCACGGACGCGGTCGGCGTGGCGCTCGGCTTCGGCCGCGCGCCCTGCGTGCTCTCACAGCCGGTCGCCGCCAGCAGGGTCAGCGCCAGCGGTGCGGCAGGCAACGCCCAGCGCCGCCACTTGATCCCCACGCGGCCCCCTAGCCGTGGAACCTGAGTACGGTGGTGAACCCCTCGGCGCCGTCGGCGAAGCCGGTGCCGACCAGCGTCGTGGCGGGTTCCTTGCGCCCGAAACCCGCGGAGTACCAGCCCAGCGGCGGGTCGGTCTCGCCGCGATGCGCCCGCCAGCTCAGCTCGCCGGGCAGGTCGAGCGCGGCGGAGCGCTCCTCGCCGTCCCGGGTCCAGGTGAGGGCGGCCCGGTTCCCCGCCAGGTCCGCCGTGATCGCCGGACCGAGGTGGAAGGCCAGTCGCACGGTCCGGCGCGGGCCGCGCACCTCGTCGACCACCGTCAGCTCCCGGCTCGCGGCCGTCAGCTCCACCCGGCGGCGGTGCACGGAGCGCTGGTATCCGTCGTGCTCGGCGCTCCAGCGGGCCGTCCCCCCGTCCCGGGCCCCGGACGGGTCCGCGACCAGGACCCGGCTGCGGGCGTGCCGGGTCCACAGGAACGGGCCGCCGGAGACGGACTGGTCGGCGTCGTCCAGTTGCAGGGTGTTGTGTCCGAGGGTCGACCGGAAGTACCGCCGCCACACGGGTTGCCCGTGGTAGCAGAACGTCCCCGGGTCGGCGAGCACGTCGACGCCGTCCTGCCGGACCTCCACGGACAGCGCGTCCGCGTGCGCGTGCGCGGCGATGGACAGGAAACCGTGCGGACCACCGTCGCAGCGGCACCAGATCCCGGCCGGACCGCGCAGGATGGTGAGCCCCGCGTCGGCGAAATGGGCCGGCCGGCTCGCCGGGCGGGCCACCGCCGCCCCGGCTCCGCCGTCCGGGTACGGCCGGATGAGCGCGGCCAGCATCGGGGTGCGTACGTCGGTTCCGGTCACGGCCGGCCACCAGGCGCGCCGGCCGAACACCGCGTCCCCGGTCGCCAGCAGCGAGCCCCAGCGGTCCGTGCCCGCGCCGTCCACCACCAGACCGTGCCCGTCGTCCGCGTCTCCTTGGCGCGGTGGCCGCAACCGGTTGTCGACGATCGCCGCGAGCGCGTCGGTCATCCGCAGCAGCACCAGCCGGACCGACGGCGGGACCGGCACGTCGGCGAGGTCCGCCTCCGCCAGTGCGGCCAGGCCGAGTTCCAGCACGAGTCCGTGGTACTCGGTGGCCAGCTCGCGGTTGAGGCCGGAGAGGAAGGTGTTGCCGCGCAGATGCCGTTCAAGGGACCGCAGCGCGTCGGCCCGCAGGCGCGCCGAGGAGGGGAACCACCCGAAGGCGCAGGACGCCGCGAACTGTCCGGCGGACTCGGCGACGACGTGGTTGTTCGCCGAAGACCCCCGGCTGGGGAAGGCGGCCAGCCAGCGCTGGTGGTGCCAGATCTGGTTCAGCGCCACCGGGTTGCCCTCGAACAGCCCGGCCGCGCCCGGCCAGCCGTCGAGCAGCCGGCGGACCCACACCCAGGACAGCAGCCGGATCCCCAGCTCGATGCCGCTGGTCCAGTGCACCCCGCGCAGCGGCGCGTTGGCCGCCCACCACGACCGCAGGTGGTCGGCCACGCGCTCCGCGTACCGCTCGTCCCCGGTGATCGAATAGGCGGTGGCGAGCACGGTGAGGTACTGGTGCCGGGACAGCTCCCAGATCTGCTTGATGTCGCCGACCACGTCCTCGTCCCGGTACGGCACACCGAAGGCGTAACCCCACGGAGCCCGGCGCCCGGTCTTCGGGTCGTACCACCAGTCCGGGTCGGCCAGGTCGTCGCGGACCACCCCGAAGTACTCGACGTGCCCGGCCATCAGCCGGTCGGCCTCGGCGACGAGACGCTTCGCGGCGTCCGGCGGCACCGAGGCGACCGTCCCCGCGGGCAGGACAGCGGTGAACCGGGCGCCGGTCACGGTCGGGCAGTCCGGCGGCGCCGACCGCCAGCGCCGCCGGCGCAGGGCGTCGCCCGCCCGGCCGCCGACCTCCCGCGGCCCCATCCGGGACAGCCGCCGCAGGTACCAGCTCGGACTCCCCGAGTTCACAGTCATCGCGCCGCCGCCAACGTGACCGGCGCGCCGCCGGCCAGACTGGTCTGTACGGCGAGGGTGGCCGTGGTGGTGGCGACCAGCGACTCCAGCGGCACGGGCATCGGGCGTCCGGTCCGCACGGCCCTGATGAACGCGGCCAGTTCGGCGGACTGGCCCTTGTCCCGCGCCTTGGGCAGCCGGGAACTGACCCACCGCTTCCGGCGGCCGTCGTAAACAGAGGCACGGACGAAGTCGTCGAGCCGCAGCGCGCGGCCGTCGGCGACCAGGTCCAGGGTCTCCTTGGGGAAGCCGGCCGGGCCGGTGGTGAGGTAGCTGATGGTGGCGGTCGAGCCGCCCGGGTAGCCCAGCACCACCTGGAGGTCCTCGTTGCCAGGTGTGGCCATCGCGTACACCGAGACCGGGTCGGCGTCGAGCAGCCGGCTCGCCGTGTCGATGAAGTGCCCGCCCTCCCCGGCGAACCGCGAGCCCTGGGTGCCCTGTTGGAGATACCAGCTGCCGTGCTCCAGTCGGCCCGTGTTGACCAGGTAGCGCAGACTGGCCGGCCCGGTCCGCGCGCCGAACCGCTGCCGGGCCTCCTGCAGCAGCGGCGCGAACCGGCGGTTGAAGCCCACCTGCAGCCGGTCGTTGCCGGACTCCTCCACCGCCGCGAGCACGTCGGCCAGCTCGTCCTCGGTCAGCGCCAACGGCTTCTCCACGAACACCGCCTTGCCGGCCAGCAGCGCCCTTCGGGTCAGCTCGGCGTGCGAGCTGTGCCGGGTGACCACGAACACCGCGTCGATGGACGGGTCGTCGAGCACGGCGTCGAGTTCCGTGGTCGCCTCGGCGAAGCCGAACCTGCGCTTCGCGTTGGCCGCGGACAGTGCCGTCGTGGTGACGACCGTGGACAACTCGACGCCCTCGCGCTGCGCCAGGTGCGGCAACAGCATCGACGTCGCGTAGTTTCCGGCGCCGACGAACGCCAGCTGCACCGACCCCTTGCCGGACCGGGCCGGTGCGGGGGCCCCGCCACCGCGCCGCACCGCGGGCACGGTCACCTCCGGGGCCACCGCCTCCTCCGCGTGTCCGGGATACCGGAACAGCACGGCCACGGCCTTCAGATCGCCGTCCTTGAGGCCCTGGTACGTCTCGACGGCGTCATCGAAGTCGGCCGTGTGGGAGACCAGGGGCTCCACGTCGACGCGACCGCGGGCGACGAGATCGAGGAAGCACGCCAGGTTGCGACGCTCGGTCCAGCGCACATAGCCGATCGGGTAGTCGCGCCCCTCCAGCTCGTACTCCGGGTCGTAGCGCCCGGGACCGTACGAGCGGGAGAACCGGACGTCGAGCTCCTTCTCGTAGTACGCGTTCCAGGGCAGGTCCAGGCTGCACTTGCCGATGTCGACGACCCGGCCGCGGTCCCGGCTCAGCCGGGCGGCCAGCTCGACGGGCTCGTTGCTGCCGCCGCCGGCCGCCAGGTACACCTGGTCCACACCGTGACCACCGGTGAGTTCGGCGACGGAGTTCTCCACGGCCGTTGAGGAGGGATCGCCGCAGACCGCCGCGCCCAGACGCTCGGCGAGTTCGCAGCGCACCGGGTCGGGGTCGACCCCGACCACGCGCACCCCCGAAGCCGCCAGCAACTGCACCACCAACTGACCGATCAACCCGAGGCCGATGACCAGTGCCACTTCGCCGAGCTGAGGTTCCCCGCGGCGTACGCCCTGCAACGCGATCGACCCGACGGTGCCGAACGCGGCGTGCCGCGGCGCGAGGCCGTCCGGCACCCGGGTGTAGAGGTTCTTCGGTACCCAGTTCAACTCGGCGTGCAGCGCGTGCTCGTTACCGGCGCAGGCCACGACGTCACCGACCGACACGTCCTCGATGCCGGTGCCGACCTGCTCGACCACCCCGCACAGCGAGTAGCCGAGCGGCGTGTAGGAGTCCAGCTTGCCCATCACCTTGCGGTAGGTGGCGGGCACTCCGTTGGTGGCCACGCTCTGCACCACCTTGGCGACCTGGTCCGGCCGCGACCGGGCCTTGCCCACCATCGACATGCCGGCCTCGGACACCTTCATCAGCTCGGTCCCGGTGGAGATCAGCGAGTAGGCGCTCCGCACCAGCACACCGCCCGGCTTGCACCCCGGCACCGGGACGTCAAGCAGCGCCAGCTCGCCACTCCTGTAGTTCTGCACAACCTGTTTCACCGAAGTCCTCTTGTCTCTACGCCGTCGAGGGAGAGTTCTGGCCGGCCCCGGAGAGCGCGCCGCGATACCAGTACTCGAGAGTCAGCACGTGCCACAGATGCTTGGAGTAGTCCCGGTGCCCGGCGGCGTCCTCGGCGACGAGCCGGGCCAGCGCGTCGCGGCGCAGGAGGCCGGAACGGACCAGCTCGCCGTCGTGCACGACCTCGCGGACCAGCGGTGCCAGGTCCCGGCTCATCCAGGCCCGCAAGGGGGCGCTGAACAGGCCCTTGGGCCGGTACACGATCTCCCGGGGCAGGACCGAGGCGGCCGCCTCCTTGAGTACGGCCTTGCCCTGGCGCCCGGCGATCTTGCGGTCGCCGGGGACGGCGAAGGCCGCCTTGACCACCTCGACGTCCACGTACGGCACCCGCACCTCGGTCGACGCGGCCATGCTCGACCGGTCCGTGTAGGCGAGGTTGAGGCCCGGCAGGAACATCCGGGCGTCACCCAGGCACATGCGGTTGACGAAGTCGTCGAGGTCGTTGTCCTGGTAGACGTCGGCGTGTTCGGTCAGCACGTCCTCCACCGTCCCGGCCAGGTCGGGATCGACCAGGGCGAGCAGCTCGTCCCGGTCGTACATGGTGTAGCTGCGCCGGAACGCGGTCTCCTCCGGCAGTTCGGCGAACGAGAGGAACCGCTTCGCGAAGCGCACCGACCGGTACCCGCGGCGGGCCGTGGCGACCGGCAGCCGGTCCACGGCAGCGGACACGCCCCGCCGCAGCGGCCGCGGGACGCGCTGGTAGCGCAGCGCGAGCAGGTTGGCCAGGTGCTTGCGGTACCCGGCGAACAGTTCGTCGGCGCCCATCCCCGAGAGCATCACCTTGACCCCGGCTTCCCGGGCGGCCTCGCAGATCAGGAACGTGTTGATCGCGGCGGGGTCGCCGATCGGCTCGTCCAGGTGGTACGTCATCCGCGGCAGCAGGTCGAGCACGTTCGGAGCGATCTCGATCTCGTGCAGGTCGACGCCGAACCGCTCGGCCACGTGCCGGGCGTGCCGCAGGTCGTCCGGCATCGCCTCGAACCTGGCGTCCTCGGCGCGGAACCCGATCGTGTAGGCGGAGATCCCGGGCCGGTCGCGGGCCGCCAGCGCGGTCAGGTAGCTGGAGTCCAGCCCGCCGGAGAGGAAGGTCGCCACGGGCACGTCGGAGAGCAGGTGCCGCCGGGTCGACTCCTCGACGACGGCGGCGACATCCGGCCGCTCGCCGCTCAGGGCCCGCTCCCGCCCCTCGGCGGCGACGTCCTTCAGGTTCCAGAACCGGCCGCGCTCCACCCGGCCGTCGGGCCGGCACCGCAGCCAGCTCCCCGGCGGCAGCTTCTCCGCCCCGCGCAACGCGCAGCGCGAGTCCGGCACCCAGTAGTACAGCAGCGAGGCGACCAGCGCCCCGTGGTCTACTTCCAGCGACCCGCCGGTCACGGCCGCGAGCGCCTTCAGCTCGGAGGCGAACACCAGGCCCTCACCGCGCCGGAGGAGGAACAGCGGCTTGACGCCGAGCTGGTCGCGGGCGAGGACCAGATCACCGGTCCGTTCGTCGAAGATCCCGAACGCGAACATGCCGCGCAGCCGGGGAAGGCAGTCGGTGCCCCAGCGCCGCCACGCCTCCAGCAGCACCTCGGTGTCGGACGTACCGCGGAAGCGCACCCCGGCGGCGGCCAGCTCGGCACGCAGCTCGGGCGCGTTGTACAGCTCGCCGTTGTACGTCAGGACGAGGCCCCGCGAGACCATCGGCTGGGCGCCCGTCCCGGTCAGGTCGATGATGGCCAGCCGGCGGTGCCCGAGGTGCACTTCGCCCTCACCGACGGGGTGGCTGTACCGGCCGGCCCCGTCCGGACCGCGGTGGGCGAGGACATCGGTGAGCCGGTCGGCCACGGCCTTCCCGTCCGGCCATCGGTATGCGCCTGCGATGCCACACATGTCCTACCGCACCTCCTGGTCGCTGTCCGGGACCCGCGCCGCCCGCATCGGCAGCCGCTCCGTCCGTGGCTGTTCCGTCCCGTTCCGCCCGGCGGGCCGCTCGCTCCGGCCGCGCAGCGCGTGGTGCTGCCCGTCCCACAGCGTGCCGTCGGTCCGGTCCCGCGGATCGGGGTCGATCAGCACCACACCGATCACCGCAACGCGCTGGTCCGCGAGCTGCCGTGCCACGGTGTGCAGCCAGGCGGCACTACCGTGCCCCGCACGGACGACGAGCACGGTACGGCTGCCGAGGTGGGGCAGATCGGTCCACGCCGTGCCGGGCGCCACCGAGCCGACGCCGAGCCGGCGCTCCTGATCCGACCCGGCCGCGGCGGTACCTTCGCCGCCGACCACGGTCGGGTCTCCCGGCTTCGGGCGGCGGCGGGCGAGCGGGAGGCCGGGCAGGGCGTCGACGACGACCACCGACTCCTGTGCTTCCCTCGCCGCCAGTGCCGCCGCGAGGTCGAGGGCGATCACGCCCGTGCTGCGCGCGCACCCCAGCTCCAGCAGCGACACCGGTTCCGCGGAGCCGCGCACGGTCCGGGCCAGCGACGTGGTGAGCCGTTCGTGCGCCGCCCGGATCCGTCGGCGCCGCCAGAGCCTGGGCGACCCGCGGCGGGGCAGCTCCGCGATGACCGAGGCCCCGAGGTGCGCCGCGATCTCCCGGCGCAGCACGGGGCGGTCCGCCGCCACGGCGCCGACCGCCGCCATCACGAGCCCGAGGACCAGCCCGAGGACGAGTCCGATCCCGGCGTTGGTGACGGCGGCCTTGGGCAGGGAGTGCCGCACCGCGCGGGGGGCGTCCACGATCTGCGTGCCGGCGACGACCCGGGGCGTGCCGGTACGCGCCTCCGCGGCCCGCTGGTCGAAGTCGGCGACGCGTGAACTGAGTTCGGCGCGGCGGGCGAAGAGCGATTCGAGGCTCGCCGACGCCTTCGGGTCGCTCTCCGGTGATCGGTCTCCGATCGCCTTGTTGACCTCGGCGAGTTCGTCCCGCGTGCGCTCACGCTGGTCGAGCAGGGCCTTGGACTCGGCGTCCGCGGTCTCGCGCATCCGCCGGACATGGTCCGTGACGAACGCGTCGGCGAGCGCCTTGGCCCGGGCCACGGCCTGAGCGTCGCTGTCGCCCGTCACGGTGATCTCGAGCAGGTTGGTGGTGAGGCCGGTGCCCCGGTAGTCCTGCATGAAGTCCTCCGGTTTCTCGGGGGACTTGAGGTCCAGCAGGGCGGCCTCGGCGATCCGCGTCGTCCTCAGCAGCTCGACGTCGGTGCGGATCAGCGTTCCGGTGTCGTTCGGCTGGTCCTCCTTGTGGGCGACCAGCACCTTCGTCACCGCGGTCGGCGAGGGCGGCAGCAGGACCGCGAGCGCCCCGCCGGCCAGCAGCCCCAGCAACGCCAGGGAGCACCAGAGGCGGGGGGGGGGGGGGGCCCCCCACCCCCCCCCCAGCGAGGGCGACACACGGGGCGCGGGCGGGCC
>NZ_JBHXNW010000019.1:115452-119357 GCF_042717365.1 Streptomyces sp. NPDC058534 | reverse complement strand
TTCTCTAACTCATCCTCCCGCTCCCCCCACCCCCTTCGGGTGTAGCCGCGCGCGGCCGCCCGCTCCAGCGGGGGGGGGGCCCCGTCCTCGCTGTCGTACACCTCGCACATGTGCCGTCCGTCGGGCGTGGCCGTGTGCTCGACCTCCCAGAGGGAGACCTCGGCGCCGTCCCGGAGCAGGAACGCGTGCTCGTAGAGCGAGAAGCCGGCCCGGGCGCGGCCCGCGCGGCCGGGGGCGCCGAAGGCCTGGATGATCTGGTGCGCGGACGCCGTCGCCAGCAGCTCGGCCAGCTCGGATCCAGGCCGGTCCGTGTTCTCCGCGCGGCGCAGCAGCCGGCGGGCGTGGTCCGCCGAGGCGTCGGACACGTAGGTGTGCCGCGGGGCCGGGACCGGGGAGAGGTGCACCTGCACCGGCAGTTCGAAGTCCGGCGTCTCCGGCGGCAGCGCCAGCCGGGAGGTCGCGGTGCGCAGCTCCTCGTCGTCCAGGTACACCTCGTGCTGCGGTTCACCGCCCGGAACGGTGTTGTGGACCAGCTCCCAGAGCGTGAGCGCCGAACCGTCGGCGAGCAGCCAGGTGTGCCGGTACGTCTCGCGGTGCAGCCCCGCGCTGTGGTGCGCGGAGTGCAGGGAACCGTCGTGCGCCAGCGCGCAGTCCAGGCGCCGTATCGTCTCGTCGGGCAGTTCGAACGAGTTCAGGGCGCGACCCAGCAGCCGCATGAGGTGCTCCTCCGGAGACTCGATCGACTCGGGTGGTTCGTACGCTGCCGTCTCGTACGGAACGCTCAAGGTTTCTCCCGGCGTTGCTGCATGTCACCTTGTGGGTGCATACCGTAGCCCCTCGGTCGGACATCATGTCCGGGAACCGAGAAAACGTACGCACGAAAAACCCGCCGGCCGCGCGAAAAGTTCCCGCGCGACCCGACGTTCAGTCAAAATCCGCTGCTCAACGGCAGGTCGGACGACATCCGCCGCAACTTTTCCACACCGCCCGGCCGTTCCCCGTCACCCGCCGTACAGCTCCCCGTACGACGGCCAGGCCCCGCCCGGTCCGTCCACCGGCCCGGCGGCCCGGACCGCGCGGACGATCGCGCGCGTCACCATGTCCGCGCCCGCCGCCAGCACCTCGTTCAGCGCGAGCGGCTGCCCCTCGGCGAGCGGACGCGCCCCGGTCGCCAGCGCGAACACCGTGTCCCCGTCACTGAGCAGGTGCACCGGCCGCACGGCGCGCGCGATGCCGTCGTGCGCCGTGCCGGCCAGCTTCTGCGCCTGCGCCTTCGACAGGTCGGCGTCGGTGGCGACCACGGCGAGCGTGGTGTTCAACGGCGGCGGCGCGTTCCTCGCCGCGACCTCCGCCAGCCGCCGCTCCGCCGCCTCGTGGACCTCCGGCGCCGGGTATGGGACCCGCCCGCCGCCGAACAGTTCCCCGTACAGCGCTCCCGTCTCCGGATCCGTCACCGACCCCGCCGCGTTGGCCACCACCAGCGCCGCCACCGTGATGCCCGAGTCCAGCACGGTGCTCGCGGTGCCGACCCCGCCCTTCAGCGTGCCGACCACGGCCCCCGTGCCCGCCCCGACGCATCCCTCCGGCACTCCGGCGCCGGGGGAGCCCGCGCTCGCCTGGGCCGCCTCGACCGCCGCCCGTCCGGTGGCGGCGTCCGGCCTGGCCCGGAAGTCGCCACCGCGCCCCAGGTCGAAGACGCAGGCCGCGGGCACCACCGGCACCACATGCGAGGGGTCCGGTCCCACGCGCACCCCGCGCCCCCGCTCCTCCAGCCAGGCCATCACCCCCGACGCCGCGTCGAGCCCGTACGCGCTGCCGCCGGTCAGCACCACCGCCTGTACCCTCTGCACCAGGTTCCGCGGATCGAGCGCGTCGGTCTCCTTGGTGCCGGGGCCCCCGCCGCGCACGTCCACGGCCGCCACCGCCCCGTCCTCCGGCGCGAGCACCACCGTCGTCCCCGTGAGCCACCCGTCGCCGCGCCGCGTCGCGTGCCCCACCAGCAGACCGGCGACGTCCGTCAATGCGTCAACTGTCATACCGCCAGTCTCGTCGACAAGTCGGTGCCCTGGGCGGCAAGAGGCGTCGGCTGCACAGTTCAGGCGCTCATCCCAGATACGGGGTCGGCCGGTTGTCCAGGAAGTGCCGAAGCCGTAGCCGCTGGGTGTGGTGTATGGGCAGCGCGTCGATCTCGGAGGGATCTACGAAGCGAACTTCGGTCGACTCGGCTGACACGGTGAGTGACCCGCTCACAATGCGCGCCCTGAAGCACACATTGAACTGTCGCCGCACTTCCCCATCGCTGTAGGCAATGATGTGGCGCGGGTCCGTGTACGTACCGACAAGCCCCGTGATCTCCACGTCAAAGCCGGTCTCTTCCTTGACCTCCCGCACGGCGGCTCCCGGTAGCGAGTCGGTCATATCCATGCCACCGCCGGGGAGTGCCCATAGATCATTGTCGCTCCGGCGCTGGAGCAGAATTCTCCCCTTGTCGTCGGTCACGACTGCTGAGGCAGCGACGACGAGGCTGTTGGGTTTGGGCGCGTTTGCGTCGTCGTAGTACTCGATGCGTGCCACTTCTAACCCTTCTTGACCGTCGTCGCCGTGTCCCATGCCGCGTCGAAACTCTCGGCGTACGTGTCGAATATCCCGCCGTCGGTATTCCGTCGAAGGTGCCATACCGGGGCGCCGTAAGCGTTTACGCCCCACACGTGTGCGTTGACCAACACCTGGTCATCAGCGCGATACAAACTGTTGTACAGCGTCGTTTCGTGCGTCCGTAACTCGATACCAGGTACCCCCAGCAACGGTCGGTAGTGCATGAGCGCGAGTCGACATCGCGATTCAATGCCATGTCCGAACTTCTCCCCCGTGCCGCGAAGTCGGACATTCTCGCTGCTCGCGTCTCCGAGCGCGATCCGCACCGCGCACCCTTCCGCGGCGCGTTCGCGCAGTAGGTCATTCAGCCTGGGGTACGCCTCATGCAGAAAAACGGCGGCATAGATGAGTATGTCTACGCATTCCCTGGCCTGAGTGATCAAGTCAACGAAAACAGAAACGGGAAGGTCTGCCCGCTGCTCATAGAGCGCGACCAGTTCCGGACTCACAGCCCGCGCGCCACGTGCCTGCCGAAGCGCTGGCCAAAGGGCGTGAACGTCTTCTCCCAGAGTCTCAGCGGCCTTCATCGCGGTCGCCCGACGGGGGACCCGCCCCAGGTTCACCCAGCGCTCGACGCTCTTCGGGTCAACGCCCGTCGAGGTGGCGAGAGTCGCCGCTGTGGGACGTCCCGCAGTGGGAAACGTACGAGGTTCCGCCGTCCCAACGAGCGGCGCGACGATCACGCCATGACTGAGCCGAGGAGATACCCCAGTGCGCCGGTACAATTGCCTTACTGGGCAAAGAAGTTGGACCCGGAACCGGTCGTTGGCTGCGCCGGCTGTCGCGAGTTGGCCAACGTTCGCGACCGTGCGCGGGCAGGCGGCGACATGACGACCGTGAGCGACTGCAACGTACTCATGGCACGGCACCCGGACGGGCATGGATGACGATGGCGCCGGAACGCCCGAAGCCCTGTGCCGGACAACGCCCCTTCGACCCTTCGCGTGCTCCGTCGTTGCTTGAGTGGTTGCACGGCATATCCACGCTGTGCGGTCGCTGCGCCGGATACCGAACCGTGTGGTGCTCGCGGTGCTGCGGGTTCGGCGGGTGTACTGACTGCCGGCGCACCGGAATGCTGCCGTGCCCTGAGTGCACAAGCGGCCCCGATGTCCCCGTGATCGTGTTCTGAGTCCGACCACGCAGGATCATGCCGACGGCTCAGCGCGGGGCGGGGGGGTGTGCGCGCCCGCGCTCGAGCCCGCGAACGCCGCGCCGACCACACCAAGGACAGACACCTACCGCCACGCCCC
>NZ_JBHXNW010000019.1:11328-115442 GCF_042717365.1 Streptomyces sp. NPDC058534 | reverse complement strand
GCGTCCCACCCCGCCGTAACTGGCCGCGGGCCCTCCGGGGGGCGGCCCGGCCGGGCCGCGGCGCCCGGCCAGGGACGGGCCGTACCCTGGAACCATGAGCACCACCCCCGACCCCGAGCCTCGTGCGCCCAAGCCCGCGCTGGTCTTCGACGACCCGCTGGACCAGCAGACCTCGGACGACACCGACCGCGGATGGGGTGAGCGGTCCGAGGGCGACAGCGCGGCCGACCTGAAGCGCTTCCTCGACGAGAAGCCGCCCCACCACCTGTGAGTCGCACGGGCACCCGCCCGCTGCCGGGCCGCTGCCGCTCTGTGCGGTCCTACGTGCGGTCGTGGCCCGAGCCGCGCTGCGTGACCAGCGCGTCGCGGATCACCTTGAGCACCTCCAGCTCGGAGACCTCGACGATCTCCTGCGTGCTCTCCTTCGCCTTGCGGCGGGCCTCCTGCCGGGCCAGGTACTTCGCCATGGGCAGGACCATCAGGAATTGAAGTGCTCTCCCGGCTGAGGCCGGGAGATTCCTGCTTACCTTGCGGTAGCGGGCTTGACGCGCTTGGTGCGCCTGACGACTGCCCTCCCGGCAGCCGGGACGAGCGCGAGGCCCATCCGGTACAGGTGCAAGACATTTCGTGCCGCGTTGTGGTCGGCGTTGCCCGACCAGCCGCAGTCCGGGTTCTTGCACACGAACACGGCCTGGGACTCCCGGCTGCCGGGCGTGGTGAGACCACATGCTGAGCAGCGTCGGGAGGTGCCGGGGGCGGGGACCTTGTGCAGGGTGCCGCCATAGCGGGTGGTCTTGTAGGTCAGCAGGGTGACCGTGCGGCCCCATGCCTCCCCGCTGATGGAGCGGTTCAGCCCGGACTTCCGGGCAACGTTCTTCCCTGGTGCCTTGATGGTTCCCCTGGCGGACTTGACCATGTTCGTGATGGTGAGTGATTCGACCACGACGGTGCCGTAGGTACGGGCGATGGCGGTAGTCGTCTGATGCTGCCAGTCCAGGGCCCGGCGCTTGGCTTTCGCGCGGAGTCCTGCGATCTGGTCGTAGGTGCGGTGCAGCCGGCGGCTGGTGCGTTCGCCGGGCTTGCGGTGCCGCTTACGCTGCGCAGCACGCTGCTCCAGGTACAGGAGCCTGGCCTTCTCCTTCTTTGTCAGCCACTCGCCGTGCTCGTAGGTCTCGCCGTCCGAGACGGCGATCGGCACGGTGACGCCCACGTCGATGCCGACGTCCGGCCCCTGGTGGAGCTCGGGCTCGACCTCCAGGGCCTGGACGCGGAAGGCGATGTGCCAGCCGAGCGCGTCCTTGGTCAGCCGGGCCCCGGTGATCCGGTTGTCCGCGTTGGCGCGCTTGCCGACGGGAAGGTCTTTGGTCCACCGGAAGCGGACCCGGCCCACCTTGGGAATGTTGGCCATGCCCCAGCGGCGGTGCACGCGCGTGAGCTTCAGGTCCCGGCCCTGCGGGACGTCCACGGACATTTCCGCGCGGAATCGGCCCTTGAAGTCCGGGGCGTCGGCGCGGTGCTCCCAGCAGTTCTTCCACGCTTGGAAGTACGTCTTGAGTACCGCTTGCGCGGCCTGCGCAGGCAGTACGGCCAGGAAGTCGATGTCCGTGCGGGCCTGCCGGATCGCGGCGTCCGCGTTCGCGAGAGTCCGCTTTTCCTTCGGCATCATCTGCCACCAGGCGTGGAGCAGGTTCCACAGGGTGCGGGCCGCGTGCGCCTGGTCATCGGTCTTCAACACCTCGGCAGCCGAGAGCGCGAGCCGGGCACGATGCCCGAACTGCCGCTTGACCAGGGTGCCTTGGCTCACGATCGAGACCGTAGCATTGGTTTATGTCACCGCGCTGGAGACCCACTCCCGATGTCAGAACGGGTCGCCATGTTGTCTACCATCTGCACGTTCACTTGGTTTTCGTTACGAAGACCGGCGGAATGCGTTCACCGGCGCCATGCTGACCCGCACCGAAGAGATCATGCGGCAGGTCTGTGCTGACTTCGAGGCCGAACTGAAGGAGTTCAACAGCGAACAGGACCACGTCCACCTGCTCGTGCACTACCCGCCGAAAGTCCAGCTCTCCAAACTGGTCAACTCCCTCAAGGGCGTCAGCTCCCGTAGGCTCCGCCTGGGGGCACCTCCCGGCCGAAGGCTGGGGGAGAGCACGACAGCCATGTCCGCCGGTACCTGTGGGGCGGACACTTCTGGTCCGGCTCCTACTTCGCCGGATCGTGCGGCGGGGCATCCCTGACCGTCGTCAAGCAGTACATCGAGAACCAGCAGCGGCCCGTCTGACCGCCACCCCGGAGACGCAGAGACCTCCGGCGCAAGGATGGCCTTCACCCCGCCCTGAAGGGCGGAGTGCGGCTGAACGCGCACACTCCCGCTCACTCCACAGGAACGGTCGATAACCCCCTTCACCACCGAGTTGACGATGTTGGTGAAGGCGGCGCCGATGACCACCGCCACCGCCAGGCCGATGACGTTTCCGCGCATCAGGAAGGCCTTTTGAAGCCCTGCCAGACGCTCGGTTCGTTCTTCTCGCTCAGCTCGGGGGCACTCCTCGTATGCACAGGTCTCGTGCGAACAGGGTGTGGATCAAAACGCTCCGCAATCTACGCCGACGCTGGGCGGTCCTGTCCAATCCGACTCTTCGATCGAGCGACTTGACGGGCTCAGCACAGCGTCACCGCGAGCCGTGCGGTAGCTCCCGCGCCGACCAGTCGGTGTGCGGTGGCGCGCGGCACCGAGACCACGAGCAGCGCGCCGCCCGCCGCGGTCCCGTCCACGGGCTCCGGCACCTTTGTCACCCGTGCCCCGCGCGCGACCACGGAGGCGTCGCCCGCGCCGCTGTCCCCCGCCGCGACGACGTCGACCCGGTCGCCCGGCCTGAGCAGCCGCACCGTGGCCGCGTCGGCGATCCGCACCGGCGCCGCCACCAGTTGCGGGCCCTGCCCCTTGCGTACCGGCTCGGTCGCCGGATGCCCGCGTGCCCGCTGGGCGTCCTGCGCGCCGGCGCCGGGGTGCGGGCCCGCCGCCACCAGCGCCGCCGCGGTGACGGCGAGCCCGGCGGCCACGGCGCGCCGCCGATGGCGTACGAGCCGGTGCAGCTGACGAAGTCCGCCGCGCACCCGCACCGGGGCGAAGTGCGGCACCTCGCACGTGGGCGGTGCGTCGGTGCCGGGCGGCAGCGGGGAGGGAACGGCGGAACGGAACACGGTGACCACCACCTGTGGGCGAGGGATCGGCTTGCGCACCCACGATGACGCTTCTCGCCGCCGCCCGCCGAAGCCCGTGGACCACCGGCCGCTTGTGGACAACTCCACCACCCGAAGGGGGCGTTCCGCCTGAACCGAAGCCGTTCCCGACCCCCCTACGGCAGCACGATCCCCGGATCCATCCCGCCCAGCGCCGCCCCGCAGGGGCAGTCCCGCTCCCCGGTCGCCGGCAGCGCGGCCAGCGCGTCGAACAGGACGCCCCGCAGTCGGTCCACGTTGGCCGCGAACACCCGCAGCACCTCCTCGTGCGAGACGCCCTCGCCGCTCTCGGCGCCGGCGTCGAGGTCGGTGACGAGGGTCAGCGAGGTGTAGCAGAGCTCCAGTTCACGGGCGAGCGCCGACTCCGGGTGACCGGTCATGCCCACCACGGACCAGCCCTGCGCCCGGTGCCACAGGGACTCCGCCCGGGTGCCGAAACGGGGCCCCTCGACCACGACCAGGGTGCCGCCGTCCACGGCTTCCCAGTCCCTTCCCCGCGCCGCCTTCAGCGCGGCGGCCCGCCCGGCCGGGCAGTACGGGTCGGCCAGCGACACGTGCACCACGTTGGGCACGGCGCCGTCGGGCAGCGGCAGTCCGTCGAAGTACGTCGACGGGCGCGACCTGGTCCGGTCGACGAACTGGTCCGGCACCAGCAGCGTGCCCGGCCCGTACTCGGGACGCAGACCGCCGACCGCGCACGGGCCGAGGACCTGGCGCACGCCGACCGAGCGCAGCGCCCACAGGTTGGCCCGGTAGTTGATCCGGTGCGGCGGCAGATGGTGGCCGCGACCGTGCCGGGGGAGGAAGGCGACCCGCCGGCCGGCGACCTCGCCGAGGAACAGCGAGTCGCTGGGCGGCCCGTACGGGGTGTCCACCTCGACCTCGGTCACGTCGTCGAGGAACGAGTAGAGACCGGAGCCGCCGATCACGCCGATCTCGGCATGCACCTTGTTCGCCATGTTCGCCATGTCCGCACCCTAACCGGCCCGTGAAACGCCGAGGACCCCGTCGTCGTACGACGACAGGGTCCCGTAAGAACCTGGTGCGGCCGAGGTGTCGCGCGGCCGGTGAGCCCTATGCGGCGGTGGTGCTGGAGGAGGAGCTGCCGGAGCCCGAGGACGAACCCGAGCCGGAGGACGACGACGAGGCCGAACCCGAACCCGACGACGAACCCGAGTCCGAGGACGACGAGGAGGACGACGCCCCGGACTTCGACGACCCCGGCGAGCTGCTCGAAGAGCTGCCGCGGCTGTCGTTGCGGTAGAAGCCGGAACCCTTGAAGACGATGCCGACCGCCGAGAACACCTTCTTCAGGCGGCCCTGGCAGTCCGGGCACTCGGTGAGGGCGTCGTCGGTGAACTTCTGCACCGCCTCAAGGCCCTCGCCGCACTCGGTGCACTGGTACTGGTACGTCGGCACTGTCTTCCTCCTGGCACTCTCACTCGATGAGTGCTAACAGTCGTCAATAGTAACCCGTGCCGCAAGCCGATGAAGTAACGTACATCACCTGCCCACAGGCAGCGGTCAGGGCTTGACCGTCATGAGGGCATTTGCCCAAGTGAGAAGTCGCGTTGTCGACGGAGTCACAGTGACCTATTCCTCGGACGGGGACGGGGATTTCATACTCGCGTCACATCTCACCGATCGCGGCAGGTTCGCGATGGCCTGCGCCGCGCGTGACCACTCTGGCCACGCGCGGCGGCGCCAGCCGTGAGCGCAGTGCCACCAGGACTGCCAGCGCGAGCACCGTGCCGCCCATCGGCACCAGGAATCCGGCCCCGTCCCGGAACCCGTCCTCCAGCTGTCCGGCGGCGGTCACCGCCAGTGCCTGGCCCAGGGCGACGGCGCCGGTCAGCCACGTGAAGGCCTCGGTGCGGGCGCCGGCCGGGACCAGGTCCTCCACCAGGGTGTAGCCGGTGACGATGGCGGGCGCGACGCACATGCCGACCAGCAGACCGAGGCCGGCCAGCACGAGCACCGACTGCGCCGCCCAGAGCCCGGAGGCGGTCAGCGCGAGGGCGGCGTAGCCGATCAGGAGGCGCCGCTGCGGGGCGACCTTCCAGGCGATCGCGCCGCAGACCAGGCCGGAGAGCATGTTTCCGGCGGCGAAGACGCCGTAGAGGACGCCGTTCAGGCCGGGCTCGCCGATCGACTCGGTGAACGCGGCCAGCGACACCTGCATGCCGCCGAAGACGGAACCGACGCCCAGGAAGGCGACGATCAGAACGCGCACGCCGGGGACGCGCAGCGCGGAAACGTGCTCCCCGCGCGCGTGCGCAGCGTCGGCCCCGCCGACCTCGGGCTGCGTGCTCTTCTGCGCGGCGAAGAGCAGACCGCCCACCAGGGTGAGCGCGGCCTCCGTGACCAGGCCCGCGGCCGGGCCGATGCCCGTGCACAGGGCGGTCGCCACCAGCGGGCCGAGGACGAAGGTCAGCTCGTCGGTGACGGACTCGAAGGCGGCGGCCGTGCTCATCAGGGGGGAGCCCTTGAGCTTGACGCCCCAGCGGGCCCGCACCATGGGCCCGACCTGCGGCACCGAAGCACCGGCGGGTACGGCCGCCGCGAACAGCGCCCACAGCGGTGCGTCCGCGAGCGCGAGGACGGTCAGGGTCAGGCCGGACGCCGCGTGCACGAGTACGCCGGGCAGCAGGACGGCCCGCTGTCCGTAGCGGTCGGCGAGCCGTCCGCTGTAGGGGGCGAACAGGGCCATGGAGACGCCGGTGGCGGCCGCGACGGCGCCCGCGACGCCGTAGGAGCCCGTGGTGTGCTGCACGAGCAGCACGATGGAGATCGTCAGCATGGCGAACGGCTGGCGTGCCGCGAAACCGGGGAGCAGGAACGTCCAGGCGCCGCGGGTGCGCAGCAGCTGTCCGTATCCGGGGCGGACGGAGGCGGACGCGGTGTGCGGTGCTGCCTCCGGCGACTTCTTCGACGGGGTGACCGTGGATGCCACGGCCCGTGCCTTTCTGCCGCCTGGTAGCGCGGTCCGCCTCGCGGCTGTCGCCGTGCGGGAGCGCCGAGAGCTGTCCTCTTGCGCGGACTGCGGTAGATGCCGGAGCCCGTGCGGATGAGGGGGCGTGCCGGCCGCCATACGGTCGCGCCAGCTCTGCATCAGACAGAGTTGGTTCGATCAGGTGCCGCACTCATCGTACAGGGATCAAGAGGGGCACAAACTGTGAAAGGGAGCACCCCTCAAGTGCCGCGCGAGGTCACCCGCGCGGTCACCCGCGACGGCCGCCGTCGTCCCCCGTGCCCAGCCAGCCGGCCAGCTTGCCGCCGTGGCCGACCGCGCGCAGCCGTGCCTCGGCCGTGTCGCGGACGGGGTCCGTGGCGACCACGAGGAGTTCGTCCCCGCGCCGCAGTCCCGTCGTGGGCAGCGGCACGAACGACGTCTCGTCGCGCACGACCAGCGTCACCGCGGAGCCGGGCGGCAGCCGCAGCTCGCTGACCTCGACGCCGTGCATCCTCGAGCCCTCGGGGATCGTCACGGACAGCAGGTGCCCGCGCAGCCGCTCCAGGGGCGCCGACTCGATGCCGAGGTCGGCGGCCTCCTCGCCCTTGCCCAGGCGCAGCTTGCGGGCCAGCCACGGCAGCGTCGGACCCTGGACCAGGGTGTAGACGACGACCAGGACGAAGACCATGTTGAAGATCCGGCGGCTGCCGTCGACGCCCTCCACCATGGGGATCGTCGCCAGGATGATGGGCACGGCGCCGCGCAGCCCCGCCCACGACATCAGGGCCTTCTCCCGCCACGGCACCCTGAAGGGCAGCAGGCACAGCACGACGCTCAGCGGGCGCGCCACGAAGGTCAGCACCAGCCCGATGAGCAGGGCGGGCAGGATGTCGTCGCCCAGCTCGTGCGGGGTGACCAGCAGGCCGAGCAGCACGAACATGCCGATCTGGGCGAGCCAGCCGAGCCCGTCGGCGAACCCCCGGGTGGCGGGCCAGTGCGGCAGCCGGGCGTTGCCCATCACCATCGAGGCGAGGTAGACGGCCAGGAAGCCGCTGCCGTGCGCCATGGCGCCGGCCGCGTAGGCGGCGACGGCGATGGAGAGGACGGCGATGGGGTAGAGGCCCGAGGCGGGCAGCGCCACGTGCCGCAGTCCCCACGACCCCAGCCAGCCCACCGCGAGTCCGATGGCGGCGCCGATGGCGAGCTCCAGGGCGATCTCGCCGAGCAGCACGTACCAGTGCTCGATCGGGCCGGCCATGGAGAAGGCGACCACCAGGATGACCACCGGGGCGTCGTTGAAGCCCGACTCGGCCTCCAGGGTGCCCGTTATGCGCGAGGGCAACGGGATCCTGCGCAGCACGGAGAAGACGGCGGCCGCGTCCGTGGAGGACACCACCGCGCCGACGATCAGTGCCTGCCGCCACTCCAGCCCGGTCAGGTAGTGCGCGCCCGCCGCGGTCACACCGACGCTCACCGCGACACCGACCAGGGCCAGTGCGGAGGCCGCCGGCAGGACCGGTTTGATCTCCTTCCACTTCGTGCCCAGACCACCCTCGGCCAGGATCACGACCAGGGCCGCGTACCCGATGACCTGGGTCAGTTCGGCGTTGTCGAACTGGATGTCGCCGATGCCGTCCTGGCCCATGGCGACGCCGATGGCCAGGTAGACGAGCAGGCTGGGGAGCCCGCTGCGCGAGGAGATCCGGACCGCCGCCACGGCGATGAGCAGGACGAGCGAGCAGACGAGCAGGAGCTGGTTGAGGTGGTGGACAGTCAGCGGCCGTTCCCTTCCCTGGCGCACAGCACGGAATCACAGCGCGGGCGAGTACGCCCGCTCGGCACGCGAGGCGCACCCCCTATGGCACACGAAGCCGCCATGCTCTGCGGACAACTACTTCGTTACCTTACCTAACTCTTGACGCTTTCTTGACGCTCGGCTTGGCAAGATCGAACGTCCGTGCGTCCCGGTACCCGACTCCGCGTCAAGGGGGAGCCGGGCCTGCGCCTACAGTTGCTCCAGCGCTCAGTACAAAGCACAGCCCGCCCCTGCCGCTCGTGTTAGGACAGCAAGGACAGCGATGCCCCCCAACACCACCGCCTCCACGGGTCGACAGCCCGGCACGTCCGGCAGGAAGAAGGGGCGCAAAGGGCGCCTGCTCGTCCTCGTGCTGGTTCTGGCCATCATCGGCGGCCTCGCCTACGGGGCGTACTGGTCCATCAGCACCGTCCGCGCGTCCTTCCCGCAGACCAAGGGCTCGATCACGCTGGACGGCCTGTCGGGTCCGGTCGACGTCAAGCGCGACGGTTACGGCATCCCGCAGATCTACGCCTCCACCGACGAGGACCTGTTCATGGCGCAGGGCTACGTCCAGGCGCAGGACCGGTTCTACGAGATGGACGTGCGCCGGCACATGACCGGCGGTCGCCTGTCGGAGATGTTCGGCAAGAGCCAGGTCGACAACGACGAGTTCCTGCGCACCCTGGGCTGGCACCGGGTGGCGAAGAAGGAGTACGACGAGAAGCTGTCGGACTCCACGAAGAAGTACCTCCAGGCGTACGCCAAGGGAGTCAACGCCTACCTGAAGGGCAAGGACGGCAAGGACATCTCCCTGGAGTACGCCGCCCTCGGCTTCACCAACGACTACAAGCCGCAGGAGTGGACCCCGGTCGACTCGGTGGCCTGGCTCAAGGCGATGGCCTGGGACCTGCGCGGCAACATGGAGGACGAGGTCGACCGCGCCCTGATGACCAGCCGCCTCGGCCCCAAGCAGATCGCCGACCTGTACCCGGCGTACCCGTACGACCGGAACAAGGCGATCGTCCAGGAGGGCCAGTACGACGAACCGACCCGGACGTTCGACGGCGGCGGCGCGTCGGACGGCGGCGACGGCTCCTCGTCCGGCTCCGGAACGGACACGGGTACGGGCACGGGCACGGGCACGGGCACCGGAACGGGGACAGACACGGGCACCGGGACCGGTACCGGTACCGGCAACGCCCTCGAAAGCCAGCTGTCCGGCCTCCAGGACGTCCTGGACGACCTCCCCACCGCCGTCGGCGTGAACGGCAACGGCATCGGCTCCAACTCCTGGGTGGTGTCCGGCAAGCACACCATCACCGGCCGGCCGCTGCTGGCCAACGACCCGCACCTGTCCCCGTCCCTGCCGTCCGTCTGGTACCAGATGGGCCTGCACTGCCGGACCGTCTCCGCGAAGTGCCAGTACGACGTGTCCGGCTACACCTTCGCGGGCATGCCCGGCGTCGTCATCGGCCACAACCAGCAGATCGCCTGGGGCCTGACCAACTCCGGCGTCGACGTCACCGACCTCTACCTGGAGAAGATCACCGGCGAGGGCTACCAGTACGACGGCAAGGTGGTGCCCTTCCAGACGCGGCGGGAGACCGTCAAGGTCGCCGGCGGTGAGTCCAAGACGATCGTCGTGCGCGAGACCAACAACGGTCCGCTCCTCTCCGACCGCGACAGCGAACTGGTGCAGACCGGTAAGAAGGCCACCGTCGACACCGCCGCCCCCGACCGCGGCGACGGCTACGGCGTCGCGCTGCGCTGGACCGCGCTCGACGCGGGCACCACCATGGACGCCGTCTTCGCGATCGACCGGGCGAAGAACTGGGACGACTTCCGCGAGGCCGCCACCCTCTTCGACGTGCCCTCGCAGAACCTGGTCTACGCCGACAGCGAGCACATCGGCTACACCCTGCCGGGCAAGATCCCGGTGCGCGCCAAGGGCCACGACGGCTCGGTCCCGGCGGCGGGCTGGACCTCCAAGTACCGCTGGACCGGCGAGTACATCGACCAGGACGAGCTGCCCTACGAGTACGACCCGGAGCGCGGCTACATAGTGACCGCCAACCAGGCCGTCGTCGACGAGGACGACTATCCGTACACACTGACCACGGACTGGGGCTACGGCACCCGCAGCCAGCGCATCACCTCCCTGATCGAGCAGAAGATCAAGGACGGCGGCAAGATCTCCACCGACGACATGCGCCAGATGCAGCTGGACAACAGCAGCGAGATGGCCAAGCTGCTCGTGCCCCAGCTGCTGAAGATCGACGTCGGCGACAAGGACGTCCGCGAGGCACAGAAGCTGCTGGAGGGCTGGGACTACACCCAGGACGCCGACTCGGCGGCCGCCGCCTACTTCAACGCCGTCTGGCGCAACATCCTCAAGCTGGCCTTCGGCAACAAGCTGCCCAAGGAGCTGCGGGTCAAGGGCCAGTGCCTGTGGGTCGACCCGGTCAACACCACCGGGCCCGCGGACGAGGTCGACAAGGTCCGCGAGTGCGGCCGGCGCGACGCCGACCAGGCCCAGCCGGACGGCGGCGACCGCTGGTTCGAGGTGGTCCGCACCCAGATGGAGAACCCCAAGAGCGACTGGTGGACGACACCGGACTCCGGCGCCCGCGACGGCGCCGAGAACAACCGGGACGACCTGTTCAAGCGGGCCATGATCGACGCCCGCTGGGAGCTGACCGCCAAGCTCGGCAAGGACATCGACACCTGGAACTGGGGCCGGCTGCACCGCCTGTTCCTGAAGAACCAGACCCTGGGCACCGAAGGCCCCGGCTTCGTGAAGTACGCCCTCAACCGCGGCCCCTGGAAGCTCAGCGGCGGCGAGGCCGCGGTCAACGCCTCCGGCTGGAACGCGGCCGGCGGCTACGGGGTGGTGTGGGTGCCGTCCATGCGGATGGTGGTCAACCTCGGCGACCTCGACAAGTCCCGGTGGATCAACCTCACCGGAGCCTCCGGACACGCCTACAGCGCCCACTACACCGACCAGACGGACAAGTGGGCCGACGGCGAACTGCTGCCGTGGGCCTTCTCCAAGAAGGCGGTCGACGAGAGCACGAGCGACACCCTGGTGCTCAAGCCGTAACGGCACCGCCCGCGCGGGACTCGGCCCGCGCGGGCGTCAGCGGAACCTGCGCACCCCCGACGGCGTCACCACCGCGTCCACCGGCCGGTCGTGCGGCTCGGCGGGGACGTGTGCGACGACCTCCCGGTCGTACAGCAGCACCAGCAGCGCGGGACGCGCGTCCGACCGCTCCAGGCGGGCGAGCACCCGGTCGTACGATCCGCCGCCGCGCCCCAGCCTGAGGCCCCGCCCGTCCACCGCCACCCCCGGCAGCAGCACCACGTCGGCCTCCGTCACCGCGTCCGGCCCCAGACGGGCACCGGCGGGCTCGAACAGCTCCATCCGCCCACCGTGCCGCACGCGCGCGAGGGAGTCCGTCCCGGTGTACTCGCCCCAGTCCAGGTCGTTGTCCGGCAGCAGGGCGGGCAGCAGGACGCGTACGCCCCGCGCGCGCAGCGCGTCGAGCAGCGCGAGGGTGCCCGGCTCGGCGCCCACGGAGACGTACGCCGCCACGGCGCGCGCCCCCGCGACCTCGGGCATCCCGAGCGCCCGCGCGGCCAGCGCGCCGCCCGCTTCCCGCACGTCATCCGCCGTCAACCTGTTCCTCACCGCCAGGTTCTCCCGCCGCAAGGTCCGTTTGTCAGGTTCGTCCGTGGGGCCGGTGTGTGGCATTGGTCGCTCCCGTACCGCTCTAATGGGCTCATATGAGCGCCAATGATCCTGAGTCACAGATTCTCCCTATAGGCACCGGATATGGTGGCGCGCATGACTCAGTCCCACCCCAGGATCAGCAAGGCTGTCATCCCCGCAGCCGGGCTCGGTACCCGGTTCCTGCCGGCCACCAAAGCCACTCCCAAGGAGATGCTGCCGGTCGTCGACAAGCCGGCGATCCAGTACGTGGTCGAAGAGGCCGTGGCCGCGGGCCTCGGCGACGTCCTCATGGTCACGGGCCGCAACAAGCGCCCCCTGGAGGACCACTTCGACCGCAACTACGAACTGGAGTCCGCCCTCCAGAAGAAGGGCGACGCGGGCCGGCTGGCCAAGGTCCAGGAGTCCAGCGACCTCGCGATGATGCACTACGTCCGCCAGGGCGACCCGAAGGGCCTCGGCCACGCCGTCCTGTGCGCCGCCCCGCACGTCGGCCACGAGCCCTTCGCGGTCCTGCTCGGCGACGACCTGATCGACCCGCGCGACCCGCTCCTGCAGCGCATGATCGACGTCCAGGAGCAGTACGGCGGCAGCGTGATCGCCCTCATGGAGGTCGCGCCGGAACAGATCCACCTCTACGGCTGCGCCTCCGTCGCTCCGACCGGCGACGGCGACGTCGTCAAGATCACCGGGCTGGTCGAGAAGCCCGACGCGGCCGACGCCCCCTCCAACTACGCCATCATCGGCCGCTACGTCCTCGACCCGCGCATCTTCGACATACTCCGCAAGACCGAGCCCGGCCGCGGCGGCGAGATCCAGATCACCGACGCCCTCCAGCAACTGGCGGCGGACGAGAAGGCCGGCGGCCCCGTGCACGGCGTCGTCTTCAAGGGCCGCCGCTACGACACCGGTGACCGGGGCGACTATCTGCGTGCCATTGTCAGACTCGCGTGCGAACGTGAAGACCTGGGCCCGGACTTCCGGACCTGGCTTCGCAGTTACGTAGCCGAGGAGATGTAGCGACGTTGAGCAGCGCGCCCCGTGACACCGGACACGACCACGCGATGGCGGACGCCGGTCCGGACCGGCTCTGGTCGGTGCAGGACCACCTGGACGACGTCCTCGCCACCGTCCGCCCCCTGGAACCCATCGAGCTGAACCTGCTCGACGCCCAGGGTTGCGTCCTGGTCGACGACGTCACGGTGCCGCTGTCCCTGCCGCCGTTCGACAACAGCTCCATGGACGGGTACGCGGTGCGGGTCACCGACGTCGCGGGCGCCAGCGAGGAGTTCCCAGCCGTCCTGGAGGTCGTCGGGGACATCGCCGCCGGCCAGGCCGACCCGCTCTCCGTCGGCCCCGGCCAGGCGGCCCGCATCATGACCGGCGCCCCGCTGCCGCCCGGCGCCGAGGCCGTCGTCCCCGTGGAGTGGACCGACGGCGGGCTCGGCGAGGGCCCGGTGTCCGGCATGCGGGCCCGCAGCCTGGCCCCCGAGGGCGCCGAGGGACAGGTGCACGTCTACCGGCCGGCCGAGACACGCGCCCACGTACGCGCCCAGGGCAGCGACGTCCGCTCCGGCGACCGCGCCCTGGAGGCGGGCACCGTCCTGGGCCCGCCGCAGATCGGCCTGCTCGCCGCGATCGGCCGGGGCAAGGTCCGGGTACGCCCGCGCCCGCGCGTGGTGGTGCTCTCCACCGGCAGCGAACTCGTCCAGCCCGACGAGCAGCTGGCCTCCGGTCAGATCTACGACTCCAACAGCTTCGCCCTCACCGCGGCCGCCCGGGACGCCGGCGCCATCGCCTACCGCGTGGGCGCCGTCGCCGACGACGCCGAGACCCTGCGGGCCACCATCGAGGACCAGCTCGTGCGGGCCGACCTGATGGTCACCACCGGCGGCGTGAGCGTCGGCGCCTACGACGTGGTCAAGGAGGCGCTGGCGCACGTCGCCGACGAGGACGAGCCGGGCAGCGGCGTGGACTTCCGCAAGCTCGCCATGCAGCCCGGCAAGCCCCAGGGCTTCGGCTCCATCGGCCCCGACCACACCCCGCTGCTCGCCCTGCCGGGCAACCCGGTGTCGTCGTACGTCTCCTTCGAGCTGTTCGTCCGCCCCGCGATCCGCACCCTCATGGGCCTGCCCGACGTCCATCGCCCGACGACCACCGCGACCCTGGCCGCGGACAAGGCACTGACCTCGCCCAAGGGCCGCCGGCAGTTCCTGCGCGGCACCTGCGCCGACGGCTCGGTCACCCCGGTCGGCGGCTCCGGCTCCCATCTGATCGCCGCCCTCGCACACGCCGACGCGCTGATCGTCGTCCCCGAGGACACCGAGTCCGTCGAGCCCGGCGCCGACGTCGAGGTGGTCCTGCTCGGCTGACCACGCCCGATTGCCGGTAGCGTGTCGCGCACAGCAGGCCCACGCGCCGCACCGCGCCGGGCCAGGACCGGGAGCGCCACACGAGCATGAGTACGCAGGACCGAACCCCGAACGGCGGACGGGACCCGCAGGACCGGCTGACGCACATCGACGAGGCGGGCGCCGCCCGGATGGTCGACGTGTCCGGCAAGGACGTCACCGCACGCACCGCGCGCGCCAGCGGGCGCGTCCTCGTCGCCCCCCGCGTGGTGGAGCTGCTGCGCGGCGAGGGGGTCCCCAAGGGCGACGCCCTGGCCACCGCGCGGATCGCGGGCATCATGGGCGCCAAACGCACCCCGGACCTGATCCCGTTGTGCCACCCGTTGTCGGTCTCCGGTGTGAAACTGGACCTGTCGGTCGCGGAGGACGCCGTGGAGATCACCGCCACGGTGCGGACGACGGATCGCACGGGCGTCGAGATGGAGGCGCTCACCGCGGTCTCCGTCGCCGCGCTCACCGTGATCGACATGGTCAAGGCGGTCGACAAGGGAGCGGTCATCACGGACGTGCGGGTGGAGGAGAAGACCGGCGGCAAGTCGGGCGACTGGAGCCGGCCATGACACTGGACGCGTCAGTCGGAGGCGCCCTGCTCGCCCCGTACAGCGCCCTGGTGGTCACCGCCTCCAACCGGGCCGCCGCCGGGGTCTACGAGGACAAGGGCGGCCCCCTGGTCGCCGACGGCCTGCGCCGCTTCGGCTTCGCCGTCGACGGCCCGCGGGTCGTCCCGGACGGCGACCCCGTCGAGGCCGCCCTGCGCGCGGGCGCCGAGGCGGGCTACGACGTGATCGTCACCACCGGCGGCACCGGCATCTCGCCCACCGACCGCACCCCCGAGGCGACCCGCGCGGTGATCGGCCACGAGGTGCCGGGCATCGCGGAGGCGATCCGGGCGTACGGCCGGGACAAGGTGCCCACGGCGGCGCTCTCCCGAGGTCTGGCCGGAGTGGCGGGCGGCACGTTGATCGTCAACCTGCCGGGCTCCTCCGGCGGGGTGAAGGACGGCCTCGCCGTGCTGGAGCCGCTGCTGATCCACGCCGTCGACCAGCTCCGCGGCGGCGACCACCCCAGACCCGCCAGCGGTGGGGGTGCGAGCTGAACAGCCCATCCTGGCCCGCGGAGCTGAGGGACGGCGACATCGTCCTGAGGCCGATAAGGCTGCGCGACCAGCGGGCCTGGCGCGAGGTCAACCGGCGCAACCGCGACTGGCTGCGCCCCTGGGAGGCCACCATCCCGCCGCCCGGACCGGGCGGCCCGCTCGCGCACCGGCCGACCTACCGCCAGATGGTGCGGCACCTGAGGTCGGAGGCGAACGCGGGGCGGATGCTGCCGTTCGTCATCGAGTACCAGGGGCGGCTGGCCGGGCAGTTGACGGTGGCCGGCATCACCTGGGGCTCGATGTGCTCCGGCCATGTCGGCTACTGGGTGGACGAGTCGGTGGCCGGGCGCGGGGTGATGCCGACGGCCGTGGCGATGGCCGTGGACCACTGTTTCCGCACCGTCGGACTGCACCGGGTCGAGGTCTGTATTCGCCCCGAGAACGCGCCCAGCCGCCGGGTGGTGGAGAAACTCGGATTCCGCGAGGAGGGCCGCAGGCCGCGTTATCTCCACATCGACGGCGCATGGCGCGACCATCTCGTCTTCGCGCTCACCGCGGAAGAGGTGCCGGAGGGTCTGCTGAGGCGCTGGCACCGGTCACGGGACCGGAGTGCGCCGAACACCGGGAATTGAATAAACGTTCGAAATTAATCGGGTGGCGACCGTCCGAAGCGGGGAATTTCGCGTCCCTGGCGGTCTGCTGATCGCATTGGTCACAAGAAAAGTTCGAAATATCAGCCAGATCGTGCGACACACCGGCCCAATTGGCGGATGGCCTCACGCAAACCCCTCTACCGTGTGAGGCGTGAGCAGCAGCGGCCTCATCTACGCAGTCATCGTCGGGGCCTGGGCCGCCTACTTGGTGCCGATGTGGCTCCGTAGGCAGGACGAGCTGAACGAAGCCCGTCCGACGGAACGCTTCAGCACCGCCATCCGGCTGCTGTCCGGACGGGCGGGCATGGAGCGCCGGTACGCCAAGGACCTGCAGTCGCGCCCCGCCGACGAGGCGGAGCCCGACGCCGACGCCCCGGACGCCGCCACCGACTCGGTGGACGTCCGGGACTTCGCCGTGTCCCGGACCCGACGGCACACCCGGCCCGCCCCACCGCAGCACACCGCGCAGCGGCCCGAGAAGGCCCGCCCGGAGACGGGCGTACCCGCGCAGGGCCCCAGATCCGGCACGTCCCCGGAACCCGGCCGGACCACCGGATCCGGCGCGGCACCGGCGCGCGGGCGGGTCCCGCAGGCCCGCCGCGCACCCGCCTCCTCGGAGGCCGCGGCCCGCGCCCGGCGCACCAAGGTCCTCGCACGCCGCCGCCGCACCACCGTGATGCTGTTCCTGGCCTTCACGCTCGGCTCGGTCGTCGCGGCGGTCGGCGGACTCGCCTTCCTGTGGGCGCCCGGCGTGCCCGCACTGCTGCTCAGCGCCTACATCGTCTACCTGCGCGCGCAGGAACGCCGCCGGTTCGCCTTCCAGATGGACCGTCGCCAGGCCGAGGTCGCCGCGCAGCGGCTGCGCGACCGCGGTCCCCGGCCCCCGCGCCGGCGTACGCCGTCCGACCCCGTCGGTTCCGTCGGCACCGTCGGCGACCCCGACGCCGAGGAGCCGGACGAAGGGCCCGAGACGGAGGCCGACGCCGGACTCTCCGCGCTCGCCGCGGACCGGCGGGCACTGGTCGAGCAGACCGACCACGCCGAGTGGGTCGACCAGCAGCGCGAACCCCGCGGGCGCCCGCGGGGCGACAGCTGGGACCCGGTGCCGGTGCCCCTGCCCACCTACGTCACCGCACCGGTCGCCCCGCGCGCCACGCCCGACGTGGACCTCGCGGCGCCCGACGCCTGGAGCTCGGCCCGCTCCAGCGCCGTCACCCCCGACCAGGAGGAGGCGGCGTCCGCCCCCGCCCCCGCGCCCGACCGCCCGGCCGATCCCGCCGAGGACCGCACGGAGGCACCGGCCCGCAGCGACGCCCGCCGCGCCGCCTCCGCCCGCCGGGCCCGGGAGCGCGGCCGCACACCGCTCTTCGACCAGTACGAGGACGGCGGCCGTCCCCGCGCCGCCAACGAGTAGACGCGCCGGGCAGACCCGTCCGGGGCCGCCCCGTCGCGGTCCCGGAACGGATTTTTGAGCAGACCCATCGGGGTGCTAAAGTTTCACTCGTTGCAAGGGCCTGTGGCGCAGTCTGGTAGCGCACCTCGTTCGCATCGAGGGGGTCTGGGGTTCAAATCCCCACAGGTCCACGCACGTTGCCGAAGGTCCCGTCCGGTCATCACGATCGGACGGGACCTTCGTCGTTTCCGGTCCTACGAGACCTGGAGAGCCTTCGCGTAGCAGAGGCTCTCCTCGTGGAAGCGGTAGTAGCCGAACTTCGTGGTCGGCTCGTACCCGCTGGACAGGTACAGGGCCACGGCCTCCGGCTGCTTGGTGCCGGTCTCCAGCACCATCCGGGTCCGGCCCGCCGCACGGGCGTCCTCCTCCAGGGCGGCCAGGATGCGGCGGGCCACCCCGCGGCCACGCACCTGTGCCATGACGAACATCCGCTTCAGCTCGGCGTCCCCGTCGAGGTTCCCCTCGTCGTTGGCGTCCTGGCCGCGCCAGCCGCCCGAGGCGACCGGGACCTCGTTCTCGTCGTACGCGACCAGGTAGAGGCCGTTCGGCGGCGCGAAGTCCGACGGGTCCAGACGCGTGGCGTCGCCGCCGTCGCCGTAGCGGATGTCGTACTCGGCCTGGACCTCGTCGTTGAGCTTGACGGCGTCGGGGTGGTCGAAGGGGACCCGGCGAATGTTCATGCTACCTACCGTATATTAATGCGAGATCCAGGATCGGGGCACCGTCCAGTGTGCCGGTATCGTGCCCTGGTGCTCACCGTGACCTCCGTGAATGTGAACGGTCTGCGTGCCGCCGCGAAGAAGGGCTTCGTGGAGTGGCTCGCCGACACCTCCGCCGACGTGCTGTGCCTCCAGGAGGTGCGGGCCGAGCCCCAGCAGCTGCCCGAGCACGTCCGTACGCCCGACGGCTGGCACGTCACGCACGCGCCGGCCGCCGCCAAGGGCCGGGCCGGCGTCTCCCTCTACACCCGCCGCGAGCCCGACGCCGTCCGTGTCGGCTTCGGCTCGGCCGAGTTCGGCGGCAGCGGCCGCTACGTCGAGGCCGACCTGCCCGGTGTGACGGTCGCCTCCCTCTATCTCCCGTCCGGCGAGGTCGGCACCGAGCGCCAGGACGAGAAGGTCCGCTTCATGGGCGAGTTCCTCGCCTACCTCAAGGAACTGCGCGAGCGCGCCGCCGCCGAGGGCCGCGAGGTCGTCGTCTGCGGCGACTGGAACATCGCCCACCGCGAGGCCGACCTGAAGAACTGGCGCGCCAACAGGAAGAACTCCGGCTTCCTGCCGGAGGAGCGGGAGTGGCTGAGCCGCGTCCTCGCCCCGGCGGAGGGCGGCTACGTGGACGTCGTGCGCGCGCTGCACCCGGATGCCGAGGGGCCGTACTCGTGGTGGTCGTACCGGGGGCGGGCCTTCGAGAATGATGCCGGGTGGAGGATCGACCTCGCCGTGGCGACTCCCCGTCTCGCCCAACGCGCGGTCAAGGCGTATGTGGAACGGGCTGCCAATTATCAGGAACGCTGGTCGGATCACGCTCCGGTCACGGCGGTCTTCAATCTCTGAGGAGAAGCATGGCGGGACGAGCCGATTCGGCTTGCCCCGCCACGTTCCGTCGCCACAGCCGATCAGATGGAAGGCGGCCCCGAGATGGTGAAGGTCAGCCGCGAAGTGTCCGGTCCGGTCAGTCGTTCTGGCCCGCCGCCTGGCCGTCCTTGCGCGGATGGCAGCAGGAGCGGTACAGGTTGCGCCGCGTGCCGAGGCGCGGCACACGGCGAGAGTCGTTTGTTGTCGCTGCCCCCACGAACCAGGGCGAAAGTGACGGCCTCTCGAACGGAGACGACTTGCGGGCAGATACCCCGAGGTCGGCGGCTTCTGCGATGAGCGTCAACCCCAGCTGCTCGGCGCACGATTGGATCGCGGCCCGTTGCCTACCGGGCGACGTGGTCACACGGGTGACGTTGCTGAGGCGCACCGCGCCGAGCGCTCGCGCTGATCGGCCAGGAGGTGGAATGGGCAGGGGACTACGCTCGGACATGTCGACGCTCCTTGACAGGGGCGGCCGTACCCCGGGGCTGGTCGCACAGCCGCCGGGGCCTTTCGGTCTCACTGTCGGAGCGGGAACTGACTTTCGCTGCCGGTTTCCTGATAAGTAGCCCGATGGGGTGAAGGGGTCAGGACGGCCCCGTCCGTTTCCGGGTCCGTCGGTCCAGTGCCAGTGACAGTTCCGCCTCCACCACGCTGCGGGCCAGGGGGCGCAGGCGGTGGAGTTCCTGTTCGGGGGCGTGGCGGAGGATCAGGGTGGTGAAGAGCTCGGCGAGGGCGTCGGCGTGTTCGCGGACGCGGGCGCCGGCCTGGAGGACCTCGGCGAGGGGGATGCCCTCGCGGACCAGGGCCGAGGAGACCTCCAGCAGGCTGTGGCTGATGTGGACGAGTTCGTCGCCGTCGGTGCCCAGGTAGCCGAGGTCCATCGCGGCGGCGAGGTTCTCGGGGGTGACCTCGCCCTCGAAGCGGGCGGCGAGTTCCTCGGGGGTGAGGCGGACCGGGGTCTCCTCGGTGGGTTCGCCGAGGCCGAGCAGGTCGCCGACGTCGCGGCCGTGGTCGAAGGCGTCGGCGAGTTCCGCGATGCCGTTCAGGGTGTGGCCGCGTTCCAGGAGCGCCGCGATGGTGCGCAGGCGGGCCAGGTGGTGGTCGTCGTACCAGGCTATGCGGCCTTCGCGGCGGGGTGGCGGGATCAGTTTGCGTTCGCGGTAGAAGCGCAGGGTGCGCACCGTGATGCCGGCCAGCCGGGCCAGTTCCTCCATGCGGTATTCACGCTTCTCGGTCACGTCACCGACCTTAAGTCGTGCCGCCGGTACCCGCGGCGGTAGCCGCTGATGTAAACGTCCTTCGCCCGACCCCTACCCATGAGTACAGGGCTGTTCTACCCTCCCATTGCGCCAGTGTTCACTGGCATGGTTTCAGACGGTCCAGGCTAAGCGTGGAGGCTCCGGGATGGCCGAGCACGAGCACGAGCAGGTTCAGGAACACGTACGGGTGGCGGTGATCGGGTCCGGTTTCGGGGGCCTCGGGGCCGCCGTGCGGCTGCGGCGCGAAGGGATCACGGACTTCGTCGTACTGGAGCGGTCCGGCAGCGTCGGCGGCACCTGGCGGGACAACAGCTACCCCGGCTGCGCCTGCGACGTGCCGTCCCACCTCTACTCCTTCTCCTTCGCGCCCAACCCCGAGTGGCCGCGCACGTTCTCCGGGCAGGAGCACATCCGCGCCTACCTGGAGCACGTCACCGACACCTTCGGGCTCCGTCCCCACCTCCGCTTCGACTCGGAGGTGAAGCGGATGGCGTGGGACACCGAGCAGCTGCGGTGGGAGATCGAGACCGTGCGCGGGAACCTCACCGCCGACGTCGTCGTGTCCGCGACCGGGCCGCTGTCCGACCCCAAGGTCCCGGACATCCCGGGTCTCGACTCCTTCCCGGGCAAGGTCTTCCACTCCGCCCGCTGGGAGCACGACCACGACCTCACCGGCAAGCGCGTCGCCATGATCGGCACCGGCGCCTCCGCCATCCAGATCGTGCCGTCCATCCAGCCGAAGGCCGGCCGCCTGACGCTCTTCCAGCGCACCCCGGCCTGGGTGATGCCCCGCATGGACCGCGCGATCAGCGGCGCGGAACGCGCCCTGCACCGGGCGCTGCCCGTCACCACCCAGCTGCGCCGTGGGTTGCTGTGGGGCATCCGGGAACTCCAGGTCCAGGCGTTCACCAAGCACCCCAACGAACTGGGCTTCGTCGAGCGGATCGCCAAGCGCAACATGGGCGCCGCGATCAAGGACCCGGCGCTGCGCGCCAAGCTCACCCCCGACTACCGCATCGGCTGCAAGCGGATCCTGCTGTCGAGCACCTACTACCCCGCGCTCGCCCAGCCCAATGTCGACGTGGTCGCCAGTGGGCTCAGCGAGGTGCGCGGGTCCACCCTCGTCGGCGCCGACGGCACCGAGGCCGAGGCCGACGCGATCATCTTCGGCACCGGCTTCCACGTCACCGACATGCCCATCGCCGAGCGGGTCGTGGGCGCGGACGGGCGGACCCTCGCCGAGACCTGGAAGGGCGGCATGGAGGCGCTGCGCGGTGCCTCGGCGGCCGGCTTCCCCAACTTCATGACGGTCATCGGGCCCAACACCGGCCTCGGGAACTCGTCCATGATCCTGATGATCGAGTCCCAGCTGAACTACATGGCCGACTACCTGCGCCAGATCGACGTCCTCGGCGGCCGCACCGCCCTCGACGCCCGCCCGGCCGCCGTGCGGAACTGGAACCACCGGGTGCAGGAGCGGATGAAGCGCACGGTGTGGAACACCGGCGGCTGCACCAGCTGGTACCTGGACGCGAGCGGCCGCAACACCACCGTCTGGCCCGGTACGACCGCCGAGTTCCGGCGCGCGACGCGGCGCGTGGACCTCGCGGAGTACGAGGTGCTGCGCGCGCCCGCCGCCCGGCCGGCCCCAGACGCCGAGCCGGTGTCCGAGGTGAGCGCGTGAGTCGCCTGCTGCGTGGGGCCACGGGGCCGTACGCCCCGCCCGTTCCCGCCCGCGAGCTGACCGTCACCGCCGCCGACGGCGCCCGGATCCACGTCGAGGTGCACGGCCCCGAGGGGGCGCCCGCGGTCGTCCTGGCGCACGGCTGGTGCTGCTCGACCGCCTTCTGGGCGGCGCAGATCCGCGAACTGGCCGCCGACCACCGGGTCGTCGCCTACGACCAGCGCGGCCACGGCCGCAGTCCGGAGAACCCGGCGTACGGCACCGAGCCGCTCGCCGACGACCTGGAAGCCGTACTGGAGGCGACGCTCGCGCCGGGTGAACGGGTCGTGCTCGCAGGGCACTCGATGGGCGGGATGACGGTGATGGCCGCGGCGACCCGGTCCGCGGTGCGCGAGCACGTGGCGGCCGTTCTGCTGTGCAGCACGGGCAGTTCGCGGCTGGTGGCGTCCGCCACCGTGGTGCCGCTCGGGGAGGGCCGGGTGCGCACCTGGCTGACCCGGCGGATCCTCGGCTCCCGTGCGCCGCTCGGGCCGGTCACGCCCCTCGCCCGGCGGATCCTCAGGTACGGGACGATGGGCCCCGGTTCGGGCCCGGACATGATCGAGGCCTGTGCCCGGATCGTGCACGCCTGCCCGCGCCGGGTCCGCCACGGCTGGTCGCGCGTGCTCGACCTGCTCGATCTCGACCACGGCATACGGGAGTTGCGGATGCCGGTGGAGGTCGTCGTCGGCACCGCCGACCGGCTGACCCCGCCCGTGCAGGCCCGGTCGCTGGCCGCCGCGCTGCCCAACTGCGTGGGCCTGACGGAGCTCGAGGGGCTCGGCCACATGACGCCGGTGGAGGCGCCGGAGCTGGTCACCGGGAAGATACGGGCGCTCGCCGCCACCCACATAACGAGCGCACGCAGCGAGCGTGCCGTACACGCCGAGGAGAGCGCATGAGCAGGGTGAGCCTGGAAGGGCGGGTCGCCGTCGTCACCGGGGCCGCGCGGGGCGTCGGGGAACTGCTGGCCCGCAAGCTGTCCGCGCGCGGCGTGAAGGTGGCGCTGGTGGGGCTGGAGCCCGACGCGCTGAAGCAGGTCTCCGCCCGGCTGCACAGCGAGAGCGAGCACTGGCACGCCGACGTCACCGACCACGAGGCGATGGCCCGCGTCGCGGCCGAGGTCAAGGAGCGCTTCGGCCGGATCGACATCGTCGTCGCCAACGCGGGCGTGGCCAGCGGCGGGCCCTTCGTCGACTCCGACCCGGAGTCCTGGCGGCGGGTGATCGAGGTCAACCTGGTCGGGTCGGCGGTGACGGGCCGCGCCTTCCTGCCGGCGCTGCTGGAGAGCCGTGGCTACCTGCTCCAGATAGCCTCGCTGGCCGCGATCACGCCCGCCCCGATGATGTCCGCGTACTGCGCGTCCAAGTCCGGTGTGGAGGCGTACGCGCACAGCCTGCGCGGCGAGGTCGGGCACCGCGGTGTGAAGGTCGGCGTCGGCTATCTCTCGTGGACCGACACGGACATGGTGCGCGGCGCCGACCAGGACGACGTCATGCGCGAACTGCGGCAGCGGCTGCCCTGGCCGTCGAACAAGACCTACCCGCTGGGCCCGGCGGTCGACCGGCTCGTGGAGGGCATCGAGCGCCGTTCCGCCCACGTCTACGGGCAGTGGTGGCTGCGCGGCATGCAGGGCGTGCGCGGTTACCTGCCGGCCGTCATCGGCACCGTCGGGCAGCGCGAGATGCGGCGGTTCGGGGACCGGCTGAACGGGGTCCGCATAGGCCTGGTCGGCGCCGGCGGAGCGGCCGACGAACAGGGCCGGGCAGGCGTGACTACGGTACGTAAGTGATCGACATGCGCACGGTCACGGCTCGTGTGAATCTGATCGAGCGCCCGGCCGAACCGGTCGGGCCCGATCACCACAGGAGTGAACCCACATGGGTATGAAGGACCAGTTCCAGGACAAGGCCGAGCGCATGCAGCAGCAGGGCAAGCAGCAGGGCAAGCAGCAGGGCAAGCAGCGGGCCGAGCAGGCGAAGGACCAGTTCCAGAACCGCGACCGCCGTCGCGACGAGGACGAGATGGACCCGTCCTCGCGTCGCCGGGAAGCGGAGGACCGCTTCGAGGAGCGCCGCGACAACGCCTGACCCGTCGCCGCTGAAGTGAAGGGGCGCCCCCCGTTGTTCGGGAGGCGCCCCTTTCTCATGCGCCGGTTCTCGTGGCGCGGTTCCCATGGCGCCGGTTCCCATGGCGCCGGTTCTCAAGCCCGGGGCGGCAGTGGCGGACGGGATCGGTCCGGTACGTCCGTGTAACCGGGCGGCGTCGCGGGCGGGTTGGTCTTCAGCAGCTCCAACGCCAGCCGCACCGCCTCGTCCAGCACCGGGTAGCGGCCCTCGGCCCAGTCCAGGGGGGTGCGCAGCGCCTCGACGTCGGGGGCGACGCCGTAGTTCTCCACGGACCAGCCGTACGCGTCGAACCAGGCCGCGTTCATCGGCACCGTGATCACCGTGCCGTCGCCGAGGCGGTGCCGGCCGGTCATGCCGACCACGCCGCCCCAGGTGCGCTGCCCGACCACCGGCCCGAGCCGCAGCAGCTTGAACGCGGCGGTGATCATGTCGCCGTCGGAGGACGTCGCCTCGTCGGCGACCGCGACGACCGGGCCGCGCGGCGCGTTGGAGGCGTACGACACCGGCTGGGCGTCGCGGGTGAGGTCCCAGCCCAGGATGGTGCGGGTGAGCTTCTCGACGACGAGTTCGCTGATGTGCCCGCCGGCGTTGCCGCGCACGTCCACGATCAGCGCGGGCCGCGACACCTCCATGCGCAGGTCGCGGTTGAACTGGGCCCAGCCGGAGCCGCCCATGTCGGGGATGTGCAGGTAGCCGCACCGCCCGCCGCTCAACTCGCGTACGACCTCGCGGCGTTTGGCCACCCAGTCCTGGTAGCGCAGGGGGCGTTCGTCGACCAGCGGGACGACGGCGACCCTGCGGGAAGGGCCCGGGGCGCCCTCCGCCGGGGCGAACGTCAGCTCCACCGTCGTACCGCCCGCCCCCGCCAGCAGCGGGTACGGTCCCGCGGCCGGGTCCACCGGGCGGCCGTCCACGTGGGTCAGCGCGGCGCCCTCGCGGATGCCCGTGCCGGCCAGCGGGGAGCGGGCCTTGGAGTCGGAGGAGTCGCCGGGCAGGATGCGCCGGACCACCCAGTGGCCGTCCCGGCAGGCGAAGTTGGCGCCGAGCAGGCCCTGCCAGCGCTGGTAGTGCGCCGGGCCCTCGTTGCGCCGGGCGGCGGCGACGTAGGCGTGGGAGGTGCCGAGTTCGCCGAGCACCTCGCGCAGCAGGTCGGCGAACTCGTCCGGGGAGGCGACCCGTTCGACCAGCGGGCGGTACTGGTCGAGGACCGCGTCCCAGTCGATCCCGCACATGCCGGGGTCCCAGAAGTAGGCGCGGATCAGACGGCCCGCCTCGTCGTAGGCCTGGCGCCACTCTGCGGGCGGGTCGACCACGTGCAGGATGCGGCGGAGGTCGATCCAGGTGGTCGAGTCGCTGTCGCCGGCCTCGGTGGCGGGCACCGCGCGCAGGTCGCCCTCGTCGAGCACGACCAGGCGGGTGCCGTCGCCGCTGACCCGGAACCAGTCGAGGTGGTCGACCAGTTCGGACTTCTTCGCCTTGGCGAGGCCGAAGTGCTCCAGGGTGGGCCGCTCGCTGGGGTCGGCCGGGTTGGCGAAGGTCTCGCCGAGCGCGCCCGAGATCGGCCAGCGCAGCCAGACCAGGCCGCCCCCGGCGACCGGTTGCAGCGCCGAGTACTTGGAGGCGGCGACCGGGAAGGGGGTCACCCGGCTCTCCAGGCCCTCGACCTCGACGGTGACCGCGCCGCCCTCGCCGAATTCGTCCTCCAGGGGGTCGAGACCGCCGGCGGCGGGGCGGCCCTCGGGGTTGAGGGCGAAGGGGGAGGGGGTCGCGGAGGACAGGGGGACCAGGTAGGGGCGGCAGCCCAGCGGGAAGGACAGGTCGCCGGTGTGCACGTCGTACACCGGGTCGAAGCCGCGCCAGGAGAGGAAGGCGAGGTAGCGGCCGTCCCGGGTGAAGACGGGGTTCTCGTCCTCGAAGCGTCCGTCGGTCACGTCGACGACGAGCGGGTCGTGCCCGTTCTGCCCGTTGATCCGGGCCATCTTGATCTGCCGCAGGGAGCGCCCGATGCCCGGGTGGGACCAGGTGAGCCAGGTCCCGTCGGGGGAGAAGGCGAGGTCACGCACGGGCCCGTTGACGGACCGGATCAGCTCGGTGACGGTGCCGGGGCCTCCGGCGGGCTGGTCCGTGCTGCCCGGTTCGGTACCGGTGTCTTCGGCGGTACCCGTGTCCTCCGCGACGTCGATCAGCAGCAGTCGGCCGTCGTGCGAGGCGACGGCGAGGCGGTCGCCCGCGGGGTCCGAGACCAGCTCCAGGACCCGGCCCAGACCTCCGGTGGCCGCCCGCCGGGCCGCGCGGCCGCCGGTCGCCCGGGGCAGGTGGGCGATCTCGACGGCGTCCTCGCCCGCCGCGTCCGTCACGTACGCGATCCGGCCGCTCTCGCCGAGCATCTCCGGCAGCCGCACCCGTACGCCCGGGGTGTCGGCGAGGGTGCGGGCCGGGCCGTCGCGGTGGGTGAGCCAGTACAGGCTGCCCCGTACGACGACGGCGCTCGCCCGGCCCGTCTCGTCGACGGAGATGCCGCCGACGTGCTGGGCGGCGGGCACCTGGTACGTACGCCGTCCCGCGCGCGGCCCGCTCAGGCGCACGTCGAGCCGGCGCGGCACCGAGCCATACGCGAGGTCGTCCACGATCCACAGGTCGCCCGCGCACTGGTACACCACCCGGGTGCCGTCGCTCGCGGCGTTGCGGGCGTAGAACGCGTCGTGGTCGGTGTGGCGGCGCAGGCCGGTGCCGTCGTGGGCGCAGGAGTAGAGGTTGCCGACGCCCTCGTGGTCGGAGAGGAAGGCGATCCGGTCGCCGACGAACATGGGGGCGGCCAGATGCCCGCCGAGGTCGGGCAGGAGCCGCTCCCCGTGCAGCCAGAGCCGGCCCGTGGCACCGCCCCGGTAGCGCTTCCATGCGGCGGGTTCGTGCGGCGGGGTGCCGGTGAGCAGGAGGGTCCGGCGTTCCCCGTCGAGGTCGGCGGCCTGGATGTCGGTGACCGGGCCCCAGGGCAGTTTGCGGCCGGGGTCGCCGTCGGGACCGACCTTGTAGGCCCAGGTGAGGTGGGAGAAGGGCTCGCCGTGCGAGGCGACGGCGAGGACGGCGGTGGTGCCGTCGGGATCGGGCGGCGACCAGTCGCAGACCCGGGTGTCGAAGCCGCCCCAGTGGGTGAGCTGCCGCCCGGGGCCGCCGTCCACCGGCACCAGGTGGACCTCCGGCACCAGGCTGCGCCAGCTGGTGTACGCGATGTGCCGGCCGTCGGGCGAGAAGCGCGGGTGGCCGGCCTTGGTGCGGTCGACGGTCAGCCGCCAGGCGCGGCCCGGACCGTCGAGGGACGCGAGCCAGAGGTCGTCCTCTGCCACGAAGCAGAGCTGGTCGCCGCTGAGGTGCGGAAGGCGCAGATAACTCACCCACCCCATGCTTTTCCGGGCTCCGGGTACCGGCAACTTATGGGGAGCCGACAACCGTGACCCAGGACACGAACGAAACCGTTTCGTTTCGCTAGCGGCTGGGGTACATTCGTCGTGTACGAAACGGTGTCGTTCTGACAGAGTGGACTGGAGAGGAGTGAGCGAGATGACCGGGGCAACCACCGCGCGTCGCAGCCGGATCACTCCCGAGCGCGAGGCCGAGCTGTACGAGGCCGTGCTCGACCTGCTCCGGGAAGTCGGGTACGACACCCTGACCATGGACGCCGTGGCCTCCCGTACCCGGTCCAGCAAGGCGACGCTCTACCGCCAGTGGGGCGGCAAGGCCGAGCTGGTCGTCAAGGCCATCCGGCACAACAAGCCGGGTGAGATCGGCGACGTCGACACCGGCTCGCTCCGCGGCGACCTGCACGCCGTGATGGCCCACGAGGACGACTGCACCATGGAACAGAACTCCGCGCTGATGCGCGGCGTCGCCATGGCGCTCCACCAGAACCCGGACCTGCGGCAGGCGTTCCGGGACCAGCTCGTCGAACCCGAGATGGCCGAGTTCCGGCGGGTGCTGCAACGGGCCGTCGACCGCGGCGAGATCAGACCGGACTGTCCGGCTCTGGACTTCCTCGTCCACATGATGGTCGGCGGGTTCGCCACCCGCACGCTGCTGGACGACCAGCCGCCGACCCGGGCCTTCCTCGCCTCCTACATCGACGCCGTGATCCTCCCCGCACTCGGCGTCTCCACCACCGACACGTCCCTGTAGCCGATCTCCGGCTGAACCCCTGCTGAACCCCCTGCTGAACCCCTGCTGAACCCCTGCTGAGCCCCATCTGACGTCACCGCTCACGTCGCCGGGCCGTTCCCCCCTGCCCTGAAGTTCCCACGACCTGACCGGGAGTACGCCCCCGTGGCCACGTTCCTCTACAAGCTCGGCCGGCTCGCCTTCCGCCGACGGCATTTCGTCGCCCTGATATGGGTGGCCCTGCTGACGCTCGCCGGCGTCGGCGCGGCCGGCGCCCCGCCCGCCGGCACCACGTCCTTCTCCATCCCCGGAACCGAGGCCCAGAGCGCCTTCGACCTGCTGGAACAGCGCTTCCCGGGCCAGAGCGCCGACGGGGCGACCGCACGCGTCGTCTTCAAGGCACCGTCCGGCGAGAAGATGACGGACGCCGGGAACAGGGCGACCGTCGAGAAGACCGTCGACGAACTGGCGGACGGCTCCGAGGTCGCCTCGGTCGCCGACCCGTACACCGGCAACGCCGTCAGCGAGGACGGCACGATCGCCTACGCGTCGGTGCGGTACGACGTCTCCGGCATGGAGCTGGAGGAGTCCACCAAGCACGCCCTGGAGGACGCCGCCGAGCAGGCGCGGGAGTCCGGGCTGACCGTCGAGGTCGGCGGTGACGCGCTCCAGGCGGTGCCGGAGACCGGCGCCACCGAGATCATCGGCATCGCGGTCGCCGCGGTCGTCCTGGTCATCACCTTCGGTTCGCTGGTCGCGGCCGGACTGCCCCTGCTCACCGCCCTGATCGGCGTGGGCATCGGCGTCTCCTCGATCACCGCCCTCGCCAGCGCGCTGGAGCTGGGCTCGACCACCTCCATCCTGGCGATGATGATCGGCCTCGCGGTCGGCATCGACTACGCCCTGTTCATCGTCTCCCGCTACCGCGCCGAGCTCGCCGAGGGGCGTGAGCGCGAGGACGCGGCGGGCCGGGCGGTCGGCACCGCGGGCTCCGCGGTCGTCTTCGCCGGTCTCACCGTCGTCATCGCCCTGGTGGGCCTCGCGGTCGTCAACATCCCGATGCTCACCAAGATGGGCGTCGCGGCGGCCGGCACCGTCGCCATCGCGGTCCTGATCGCCCTGACGATGATCCCCGCACTGCTCGGCTACGCCGGACGCCGCGTCAAGCCGGCCGGCGCGAAGGGCAGGCTCCTGGGCCGTCGCAGCAAGGCCGCCGACAAGAACGAGGCCGCCAAGAGCGGGGAGCCGCAGCCGAAGGCCAACCTGGGCACCCGCTGGGCGAGCTTCGTCGTCCGCCGCCCCCTGGCCGTCCTCCTCCTCGGCGTGATCGGCCTCGGCGCCGCCGCGATCCCCGCCGCCTCCCTGGAACTGGGCCTGCCCGACGACGGCTCCCAGCCGACGTCCACGACCCAGCGCCGCGCCTACGACCTGCTCTCCGAGGGCTTCGGACCGGGCTTCAACGGTCCCCTGCTGGTCGTGGTCGACGCCAAGGGCAGCGACGCCCCGAAGGACGCCTTCACCCAGGTCTCCGACGAGATCAAGGGCCTCGACGGTGTCGTGGCGGTGGCCCCGCCCGCCCCCAACAAGGGCGGCGACACGGCGACGATCAGCGTGATCCCGGACTCCAAGCCGTCCTCCGTGCAGACCGAGGACCTGGTGCACGCCATCCGCGACGCGGGCGGCGACATCGAGGCGGACACCGGCGCGCAGACCCTGGTCACCGGCTCGACGGCGATGAACATCGACGTCAGCGAGAAGCTGAACGACGCGCTGCTGCCGTACCTGGTCCTGGTCGTCGGCCTGGCCTTCCTCCTGCTGATCGTGGTGTTCCGCTCGATCCTGGTCCCGCTGAAGGCGGCGCTCGGCTTCCTGCTCTCCGTCATGGCGGCGCTCGGCGCGGTCGTCGCGGTCTTCCAGTGGGGCTGGCTGTCCGGCCTGATGGGGGTCGAGGAGACCGGCCCGGTCATGTCGATGATGCCGATCTTCATGGTCGGCGTGGTCTTCGGCCTGGCCATGGACTACGAGGTCTTCCTGGTCACCCGCATGCGGGAGGCGTACGTCCACGGGGAGAAGCCCAACCAGGCGGTCGTCACCGGCTTCAAGCACGGAGCCAGGGTCGTCACGGCCGCGGCGGTCATCATGATGGCGGTCTTCGCGGGCTTCATCGGCTCCAGCGAGTCGATGGTCAAGATGATCGGCTTCGGCCTGGCGATCGCCGTCTTCTTCGACGCCTTCGTCGTCCGCATGGCCCTCGTCCCGGCGGTGCTCGCGCTGCTCGGCAAGAAGGCCTGGTGGCTGCCGAAGTGGCTGGACCGCGCCCTGCCCAACGTGGACGTCGAGGGCGAGGGCCTGCGCACGGCCGACGAGCGGGGCGCCGGCCCCGACGAGGACCGGGAACTGGTGCGCACCTGACCCGCCCCCTCTGACAGGAGGACAGCAGACCAGCCGGTGAGGGCTTCCGTGGGGACGGGGCTGCCCTCACCGGCTTCCTCCGTGCCGGGGCCGTGCCGGGGCCGTGCCGGGCCGGCCGCGCGGGGGCCTGCGCGGGCGCCGCGCAACCAGGTCGCATGTCGGCTACACGTACCGCTACCGTGCCGTCCATGACCACCACCGACGACGCCTCCGAAGCCTCCGCCGCCCACCCCCGTTTCGCCGAGGCCCTGCGCGGACTCGGCCTCGGCGACCTGGCCGCACAGGCTCGGCGCTTCCCCGAGGCCACGCGTACCGCCACCGAGGCCGCCGCCGCGATCGGGTGCGAGCTGAGCCAGATCTGCAAGTCCCTCATCTTCGCCGCCGACGGCGTGCCCGTCCTGGTCCTCATGGACGGCGCCTCCCGCGTCGACCTGGAGCGCGTCCGGGAGGAACTCGGCGCGGAGAAGGTCACGCGGGCCAAGGCCGACGTCGTACGGGAGACGACCGGATACGCGATCGGCGGCGTCCCGCCCTTCGGACACCGCAACCCGACCCGCGTCCTCGCCGACCGTTCGCTCCTCGCCCACGAGGTCGTCTGGGCCGCCGCCGGCACCCCCTACGCGGTGTTCCCGATGGCGCCCAAGGACCTCGTCGCCACCGCCGGTGCCACCCTCGTGGACGTGCGCGAGCACTCCGCGTGACCCCTCGGGTCACCGGCGCCGTCCTGCTCGCCGCCGTCACGCACGCCATCCCATCAGCAGTCATGGCCTTCCGGCCGACCAGCAGGGGCACGGTCTGACCCCAGAGCTCGAACGGCTCCGGGCGTGATAGTGCTCACCTGCCGGCGGCCACCCGTCGAGTCTCACTCACGACCCGACGAGTCCCATTAGGGCGAAGTCCTTTGATGTGACGTGAAGAACTCCCAGATGAGATCGGTGGCGTTGACACCTGCCTCCGAGTCGCCCATCGTCGGGTCGTTGCTGCCTGGCCATTTGTGCCCCATGTCCGGAAGCCGGTACGTAAGGAACTTCGACCTGTCGCGGCATTTCGCCGAGGTGCGCGTGATCTCCCCCTCGACCTTCTCGGGCCGCCCGGCCTTGCACCCCAGACGCTCCGACCACAACGTGATGCCCTGCTCGAAGTCGTCGTGGTACCCGTCGAGACCGCCGACGAAGGTTGCCACCGACACCGGGGTTTTCGGCATGTACGTGGGATTCTCCGCGGGCGCGCCGATGTATCCGCCGCTGACCGGGGCGATCGCGGCCAGCGTGCCTGGTAGCTCGACGGCGAGTTTGAAGGACATGTCCGCGCCGTTGGATATGCCGGTGGCGTAGATTCGCCGAGGGTTGGCATTCCATGTGTCGACGAGACGGTCCGTCATCGCGCCGATGAAGCCGACGTCGTCCTCGTCACCGCAGCAGATGAGGGCGTTGTACCCCTGGTTCATGCCGTTCGGATAGGCGACGAGGAAACGTTCCTTGTCGGCCTTGGCGTTGAAGCCGGTCAACTGGGCGGCGTATGTGGCGTCGGCCGGGTAGGGGTGCATGACGACGACCAGGGGCAGTTGCTCGCTCGGTGTGTAGCCGGGCGGTGCGTGGACCGTGTAGTGGCGCTGCTTGCCCTTCCAGGTCAGGCCGGCCTTCTGGTCGCCGGGGCGTGGCGTCTCTGTTGCCGGTGGCGTTGCCGAGGGCTTCTGGGGATTCTCGTTTCGAGCGCCGCCGTCGTCCGTGTTCGTGCTGCAGCCGGCCAGAGGGAACAGCAAGGCCAGGGCGGCGATCCGCAACAGGCGTATCCGCATGGGGGCATGGTGGCAGCGGCGTGTTGGGTGGTCCAGAGGAAGGGGCGGTTCCGCCCACGAGCTATGGCCCACCAGACGGCCCGAAGGGGGTGCAGGTCGCCGCGAGGGCACTCGGTCGGGCGGTGGGGGCTGGTGGCGTCACTTCGGGCTCCCTGAAGTTCAGCGTTGAACCACTTCACGGTTCCGCTGGCCACGCCTCGATCTCCCACAAGGAGCGGTTCGGCGCGCCCCGGATCGCGGCGGCGGGCCTCCTCGTCGTCGGGATCGGGCTGATGCTGCACACGGGATGGACCGCACGCGGAACAGGCCGCACCGCATAGTGCGTACGGCGCCCGCGAGGCGCACCCTGGAAGCAGATGTTCCGGAGGTGATCCTCATGATGCACACCGCAGTGGGATGGCACGTCGAGATGGAGTTCATGGAGGACGACCAGCACACTCGGGCGGTCGCGATGGTGCGGCTCCCCGACGGCACCGAGGTCCGCGGGCACGGTCACGCCAGCCGGCACCGGATCGACTCCCAGCAGCCACGGGTCGGTGAGGAGGTCGCGGGGGCCCGCGCGTTGAACGAGCTGGCGATGCAGCTGCTCACCAAGGCGCACGACGAGATCGACATGGCGTCGGGGAGGACGTCACACCCCATCCACGTCTGAGCCGGTCCGCCGCAGCGACTCCCGTACCGCGCGCACCAGCGCCTGCGCCCGCGGGTCCGCCGTCACGGTCTTGCGGAAGCCGTTGGTGACGTAGCCGAAGGCGACGCCGGCCTCCGGGTCGGCGAAGCCGAGGGCGCCGCCGCGGCCCGGGTGGCCGAAGGAGCCGGGGGACAGCAACGGCGAGGCGCTGCCGTGCAGCATGTAGCCGAGGCCGAAGCGGGTGCCCACGACCAGCACCCGGTCCGGCCCGGCGGACTCCTCGGCGCGGGCCCGCTCCATGGTCGCCGGGTCGAACAGCCGCACGCGCCGGGTCACCCTGTCGACGTCGCCGATCAGCGCGGCGTAGAAGCGGGCCAGCCCGTCGGCGGTCGCGATGCCGTTGGTCGCCGGCAGGGCGGCCGCGCGGAAGGCCGGGTCGTTCTGGTCGGGGAACGGCGTGATCGCGGCGAAGGCGCGGCGGGTGAGGGAGCCGGGGTCCGCGTATGCCTCGGTGACGGCGCGCTTGGGGCGCAGCCGCGGGCCGTTCCCCGACGGCTCGGACTCCGCGAGCCGCCCGACGAGCCCCGCCCGGCCCGCCGCCTCCTCCGCGGCCGGCAGCCCCAGCCACAGGTCCAGGCCCAGCGGCCGGGCGATCTCGTCCGCGATCCACGCCCCGGCGCTCCGCCCGCCCGTCACCCGGCGGACCAGCTCGTCCAGCAGCCAGCCGTACGTCAGCGCGTGGTAGCCGTGGTCGGTGCCCGGCTCCCAGACGGGTGCCTGGGCGGCGACGGCCTCGGGGCCCCGCAGCGGGTCGAGGGCCTCCTCGGGGGTGAGCGGACGGTCCAGCACCGGCAGCCCGGCCCGGTGGTTCAGCACGTGCCGGACCAGCACCCGCTCCTTGCCGTGCGCCTTGAACTCCGGCCAGTACTCGCCCACCGGCGCGTCCAGGTCCAGCTCCCCGCGCTGGTGCAGCAGCAGCGGTACGGCGGCGGCGACGCCCTTCGTCGCCGAGCGCACGACCTGGGCGGTGCCCCGGCGCCACGGTTCGGTGCCGTCAGTGCCGCCTGTGCCCTCTGCGCCATCGACGTCCCTGGTGCCGCCCCACAGGTCGACGACCTTGCGCCCGTCCCGGTAGACGGCGACCGCCGCGCCCCGGTCCCCGAGCACGGCGAAGTTCCGTACGAACGCGTCCCTGACCGGCTCGAAGCCCTCGGCCACTGTGCCGTGCACGTCCACGCCTGCTCTCCTTCGGCTCGCCTGCGACAGTGGTTGCAACGCCTGCCTTTCGCCTGCGATTCCTGTGTGGGGCTGGTCGAGCACGATCGTTACGTCGACGTTGCCGCGGGTGGCGTTCGAGTACGACCTTCGCGGCGACGGTGGAGCCGGTCAGGTCGTAGCCCGCCGCGATACAGGGGCCGCGCAAGTGCGTCGCGCGGGTATCCACTGCGTGGCGGGGGCGGCGGTTGTCCCGCCGTCCCCGCCAGGGAGGTGTGCCGCGTGATCGGGCTCGCTCGCCATGCCCTTAGCGGTTGCCCCCACGGTTGCGATCCCGGTCGCGATCCCGGTCGCGATCTCCGCGGTTCTGCTGGTCGCGGTCGGTCTGGCCGGGCTGGGTGGTCTGGGGCGGCCTGTTGGTGCAGGCAGTGCGGTCCAGGGCTTCCGCCTTGCCGGCCGCGTAGCCGGCGAAGTACTCCGCGTTCCTGGGACCTTCCTCGTCATCCTGCGCGTCGGTCACCGTGCGGCCCGTGCGGCAGCTGGCCAGACCGTCCGCCAACCCGTCCCTGCGCCCCTCGGCCCGTACGTCACTGGGGGTGGTGGGGGGCGTGACTGGTCCGTCCGGAGGGGGAGGCGGGGTCTGTCCCAGACCGGGGCAGGTGGCGACCTTCCCGGAGGACAGGCCCTCCAGGACGTAGCTCCGAGCCGTCAAACTGATGCCGAAGACGCCGACCACACCGCCGGGGGTGGGCGGGGGCCCGACGGTGGCGGCGGTGGCGATTGGGGTCGAGATCACTTGGCCATCCGCAGAGACTCGAACAGATTCGCCGGGGTCGAATCCGCTGGCCCGAATCTGACCGAAGGGGTTGGGGGGCGCCGTGGAGACCGCGTTGCATACCTGGCTGGGCGCGATCGACGGCGAGGCCTCCGCCGCCTGGGCCGAGCCGCTCGGGTACAGCATGAACGAGGCGCCGAGCGGCACGGCGAGCAGTGCGAGGTAGTGCTTGGGACGCATGAGTTGCTCCTTTCGCTGCAACCACCCAAGCGTCACCTTCCGGGCGTGACGCGGGCGTGACGGCCGCGTGTCCTGGGCGCCAGGTGGCCAGGTTTCCGGCGGGCGGAAGGTCAACGGGCGCGGTCCGCCGCCTCCGCCCGTTCCGCGAGCCGCCACAGCTCCTCGCGCAGCCGCGCGAGCTACCCCCTCGCCCAGCCCCGTCGCCGAGAGCAGCGCGCCCGGCACCCGCGCCGCCCGCTTGCGCGGTTCCTCCCCGTGCCCGGTGACCGCGACGAGCACCGACCACTCGTCCCGGGCCGACCGGTCACGCCGCGACAGACCGGCCGCCTCCGCTTCAGCGGCGGGGAGACGGTGCCGTAGTCGAGCCGCAGGGCGGCGGCCAGGTCCTTGACCGTCGTCTCGCCGCGCTCCCACACCACCAGCACCTGGTCGTCGAGCAGCAGCGTGCCCTCGGCCGGGCGGCTGGTCTCCTCGTTCGTCACGCGCCCATTCTCACCGACCGCGGGTCGAAGCCGAAGGGCAGTTCCAGGCGGTGGGCGCGCATCAGGTCGTCGTCGGAGAGCAGGCCGACGGTCGGGCCGTCGGCTGCGATCACACCGTCGCTGAGGATCAGGGCGCGGGGGCACAGCTCCAGGGCGTAGGGGAGGTCGTGGGTGACCATCAGGACGGTGACGTCGAGGGAGCGCAGGATGTCGGCGAGTTCGCGGCGGGAGGCCGGGTCGAGGTTGGAGGAGGGTTCGTCCAGGACCAGGATCTCCGGCTCCATGGCGAGCACGGTCGCCACCGCCACCCGGCGCCGCTGGCCGAAGGAGAGGTGGTGCGGGGGCCGGTCCTTGAACTCCGCCATGCCGACCAGGGTGAGCGCCCGGTCCACGCAACGCTCCAGCTCCGCCCCCTTCAGCCCGGCCACCGCCGGTCCGAACGCCACGTCCTCGCGCACGGTCGGCATGAAGAGCTGGTCGTCGGGGTCCTGGAAGACGATGCCGACACGGCGCCGGATCTCCGCCATGTTCCGCTTGTCCACGGGCATCCCGGCGACCGTGACCGTGCCGGTGCCGCCGGTCAGGATGCCGTTGAGGTGGAGGACGAGCGTCGTCTTGCCCGCGCCGTTCGGGCCGAGCAGCGCGACCCGCTCGCCGCGGGCGACGGAGAAGTCCACGCCGAAGAGGGCCTGATGCCCGTCGGGGTAGGCGAAGGCGAGGCCGGACACTTCCAGCGAGGGTGTCATCGAAACGCCTACTTCCCAGCTTGCGGATGAGTATGTGCCAACGGCCGGTGCATGTGAGAGCCCCCTTGCGACCCAAGGGGGGAGGATTCAAAGGGTCCATCCCAGCAAACACACGACGAGAGCCGCGCCCGGGAGCAGGAAAGCGTACGACCACTGCGCCCGGGACGCGGTCACCTCGTCGATCACCGGCATCGAACCCGCGTACCCGCGGCTGACCATGGCCAGGTGGACGCGCTCGCCGCGCTCGTAGGAGCGGATGAAGAGGGCTCCGGCGGACTTGGCGACCACGCCCCAGTGCCTCAGGCCCTTCGCCTCGAAGCCGCGCGACTCCCGCGCGATCCGCATGCGTCGCATCTCGTCCGCGATCACGTCCCCGTACCGGATCATGAAGGACGCGATCTGCACCAGCAGCGGCGGCAGCTTCAGGCGCTGGAGGCCGAGCAGCAGTGCGCGCAGTTCGGTGGTGGAGGCGAGAAGGACGGAGGTGGCGACGCCCAGGGTGCCCTTGGCCAGTACGTTCCAGGCGCCCCACAGGCCGTTCACGCTCAGCGACATGCCGAGCACCTCCACCCGCTCGCCCTCCGCCACGAACGGCATCAGCACCGCGAACGCGACGAACGGCACCTCGATCAGCAGCCGCCCCAGCAGGAAGCCGGCCGGGACGCGGGCCGCGTACGCCACCGTCGCGAGCAGGAGCGCGTAGAGACCGAAGGCCCACATCGCCTCGCGCGGCGTCGACACCACGACGACCACGAAGGCGAAGGTCGCGGCGAGCTTGGTGTGCGGCGGCAGACCGTGCACGGGGGAGTGCCCGGGCCGGTAGAGCCGGTGGGCGTGGCCCGCGCCCATGTCAGACGCTCGTGTCCGTCGTGTTCGTGGGCGAGGTGTCATCCGTACGCCGCCTGCGCACCGCCCAGAACACCGCGCTGCCCGCGACGACGGTCACGCCGACGCCGATCACGCCCGCGAGGCCGCCGGAGAGGCGGGCGTTGGTGATGTCCTCGACGCCGTAGTCGGCGAGCGGGGAGTCGGCGCTCGCGTGCTCCTCGGTCTTCTTGTCGATGCCCTTGTCCGAGGCGACCTTCTCCAGGCCGTCGGGGTTGGCGGAGGCGTAGAAGCTGACGAATCCGGCGAGGACCAGGGAAGTGACCAGGCCGGTGACCCACACCTTGCGGTGGGAGCGGGCGGGGGCGGGTGCCGGGGCCGGTTCGGCGGCGGGCGCGTCGACGAGTTCGCCGTTCACGCGCAGCTGGAGCTTCCGCGTCAGCCCCCGGGCGCCGTACACCAGGTCCGGCCGTACGGCGATGACGGCGCCGACGGTCAGCGCGGTGATCGTGGCCTCGCCGATGCCGATCAGCACGTGCACGCCGATCATCGCGGTGGCGACCTTGCCGATGGCGACGTCGGTGGTGCCGCCGATCCAGTACAGGAGCGTGAAGGCGAGGGCGGCGGCCGGTACGGAGACGAGGGCGGCGACGAAGGAGGCGACGGTGACCGACCGGCGCGTGCGCGGCAGGACCTTCACCAGGCCCCGGAAGAGGGCGTAGGCGACGACCACCGTGACGATCGCCATGGCGGTGATGTTCACGCCGAGCGCGGTCAGGCCGCCGTCCGCGAAGAGGACGCCCTGCATGAGCAGCACGACGGAGACGCACAGGACCCCTGTGCAGGGGCCCACGAGTATCGCGGCGAGGGCACCGCCGAGGAGATGCCCGCTGGTACCCGCGGCGACGGGGAAGTTCAGCATCTGCACCGCGAAGATGAACGCCGCGACCAGCCCCGCCAGGGGCGCCGTCCGCTCGTCCAGTTCACGGCGCGCGCCGCGCAGGCTGACCGCGATGGCGCCCGCGGCGACCACTCCCGTCACGGCGGAGGTCGGGGCGTTGATGAATCCGTCAGGTACATGCACGGTTCGATGATAGGGGGCTGTTGCAAGGCCCTCGCAACAGCGAGGTGCTTGCGTATCTCACCTGTGATATCCGGCCCGCCGGGCGCGCACCGGGAAATGTGCGACATTGGAGTGGGGGCGGACGCACAGGTTCTTGACAGGTGGCGCAGGGTAAGGGGCCGTCATGTCCATGGTCGAACAGTACGCGCGAGCCCACATCCTGACCGACGCGGATCTTCCCGACGGTGACGACGGCGGGGCCGTATCCGTCGTGCTGCGGTACGACCCCGGGGACGATCCGCCGTCGGTGCGGGTCCGCGTACCCGCCCGCGCGCCCGGCGCCGCCGCCCCCGCCCGTGAGTGGACGTTCTCCCGGGCCCTGCTGGAGCAGGGCCTGCGGGCGCCCACGGGGACCGGCGAGGTGCGGGTGTGGCCGTGCGGACGGGTGCAGGCCGTCGTGGAGTTCCACTCCCCGCAGGGCTGCTCGGTGGTTCAGTTCGAGACGAGGACGCTCATCCGGTTCCTGCGCCGCACCTACATCGCCGCCGCACAGCCGGTGGCCCACTGAGCCACCGGCCGCGCGAGGGGAACGCGCCGGTCAGCCGCCCGCCTTGAGCAGCGCCGCGACGATCGGTCCCGCGGTCTCGCTGCCGTGGCCGCCCTGCTGGACCACGCCCGCCGCCGCCAGGTCGCCCCGGTACGCGGTGAACCAGCCGTTGGGCTTCTTCTGGCCGTCGACCTCCGCCGAGCCGGTCTTCGCGCCGACGTCACCGCTCACCCCGGCCATCGCCTCCGCCGCGGTGCCGGACGCCGCCGTGTAGGACATCAGCTCGCGCAACTGCGCCAGCGTGCCCGCCGACATGGTGCGGGAGGCCGTGGCGAGCGCCCGCCCGTCGACCGACGGGGCGACCAGGTAGGGCTGGTGGAAGCTGCCCGACTTCACGGTCGCCGAGACCGACGCCATGTTCAGCGGGTTCATCCGCACCCCGCCCTGACCGATCAGGGAGGCGCCCATCTGGGCGTCGCTCTGCACCGGGACCGAGCCGTCGAAGGTGGACACGCCGACGGACCAGTTGTTCATCGACAGGCCGAACACCTCCTTCGCCTGGCGGGTCAGGTCGTCGTCCTTCAGCTTCGGGGCCTGGCTGATGAAGGCGGTGTTGCAGGAGCGGGCGAAGCTCGCCTTGAACGTGCCGTCCTTGATCTCGAACTTGTCGTCGTTCTGGAACTTCCAGCCGCCGTAGCTGAAGTACTTCGGGCACGGGTGCTTCTCGTCCATCGACGCCAGGTTCTTCTCGATCAGCATCGAGGCCGTGATGACCTTCATCGTGGAGCCGGGGGCGAGGGAGCCCTGGAAGGCGGTGTTGAAGCCGTGGCCGCCGTTGGCGAGCGCGAGGACCTCGCCGGTGGAGGCGCGCAGCAGGACCACCGACGCCCGCTCCTTGCCGTCCACCTGCTTCTCGGCGGCGGCCTGGAGGGCGGGGTCCAGGGTGGTCTTGAGGGTGCCCGGGGTGCCCTTGCTCAGCTCCAGCAGGGTCTTGTCGGCGGCCTTCGCCGCCTTCGACTCCTTGCCGCGGACCACGCGGAGTTCGATGCCGGGGGTGCCGCCGGCCTTCTCGCCGTACTTCTCGCGCAGGCCGTTCAGGACGGTGCCGAGCGAGGGATACTTCGCGGCGGTGATCTCGGCGCCGTCCCGGTCCAGTGCCTTCACCGGCGGGTCCCCGGCCTCACCGGTGACCAGCTTGTCGCCGTCCTTCAGCTCCGGGTGGACGACGGCGGCGTGCCAGTCGACGCGGGGTTCGCCGTCGCCGGCCCGGCGCACGACGGTCAGCGCGCTGTCGTACGCCAGTGGCGCGGTGGTCTTCCCGTGGGCGACCGTGGCCTTCACGGAGAACGGGACCTTGCCGCCGGCCGGGGTGCCCGCGGTGAGGGTGACGTCCTTGATCCGGGCGTCCTTGGCGTAGCCGGTGAGCAGGGCCTTCGCGGCCGCCGCGTCGTCGGTCGCGGCGGCGGCACCGGCCGTGTCGCCCTTCCGCCACGCGGTCAGGAACCCCTGTGCCGTCGAGGTGACCTCGGCCGCCGTCAGGGGGCCCGACTTCACCTTGTCCTCGGCCGCCGTGGACTTCGTCCTGGCGTCGTCCTCGGTGCCGGACTCCCCGCCGAACATCGCGTAGGCGCCGAATCCGGCACCGGCCACGACCACCGCGGCCACCCCGCCGATCACGGCCGGTGTCGTCCTGCGCCGCTCGCCGGCGCCCCTTCTGCTGCTCACTGCGTCCCGTCCTCTTCGGCGCCCGGATCCCGGGCCGCTCGGTGCCCTCGTTGCCTCATGCTTCCAACGACCCGACCACAGTAGGGGCATGCGTGGTGGCCGGTCCGGCTCAGCCCCCCGCCCGTAGCACGTCCGCGACAATCGGGCCGGCCGCGTCGCCGCCGTGGCCGCCCTCCTCGGTCATCGCCGCCGCCGCGACATCGTTGCGGAAACCGGTGAACCAACTGTTCGAGGTGGTCTGCCCGTCGACCTCGGCCGACCCGGTCTTGGCGCCGATGTCGCCGCCGAGACCGGCCATGGCCTGCTGGCCGGTGCCCTGGGTGGCGGTGAGCCGCATCATCTGCTTGAGCTGGGCGGCGGTGCCCTCCGGCAGGCCCTTGGCGGTGGCGAACTCGCGGTCGTCCAGGTCGCGGGAGACCAGGTAGGGCTGGCGGAACTCGCCGGTCATGGCGGTCGCCGTCACCGAGGCCATGTTCAGCGGGTTCATCTGGACCTCGCCCTGCCCGATGGCGTTGGCCGCGCGGTCCGGGCCGCCGGAGGCGGGGACTCTGCCGTCGAAGGAGACGACGCCGGTCTGCCAGTCGTCCCCGCCGAGCCCGAAGCGCTCCTGGGCCTCCTGGGTCAGTGAGGAGTCCGAGAGCGGGTCCTCGTCGACGAGCTTGATGAAGCCCGTGTTGCAGGACCGCGTGAAGGTGTTGGCGAGGGTGGCGCCCTCGTCGGCCTTCATGCCGGTGAGGTTCTTGAAGGTCTGGCTCTGCCAGGTCGCCGTGTCCGGGCAGGGTGCAGGGCCGTTCATCGAGGTCACACCGTTGTCGATGAGCATCGCGGCGGTGATGATCTTCATGGTGGAGCCGGGGGCGACCCGTCCCTGGAAGGCCGCGTTGAAGCCGTCCGCGCGGTTGTTCGCCACGGCCAGTACCTCGCCGGTGCTCGGCTCGACCGCCACCACCGAGGACTCGCCGTACCGCTGCACCGCCTTCTCGGCCGCCGCCTGCACGCTCGCGCTGAGCGTCGTCTCCAGCTTGCCGGGCTCGCCCTCGGCCAGGGTCAGCAGCGGTGTGTCGGGGGCGCCTTCGGCGGTGTGCCGGACCACCAGCTCGACGCCGGGGGTGCCGCCCGCCTTGTCGCCGTACCTCTCCCGGAGCGTGGCGAGGACGGGGCCGAGCGAGGGGTACTTCTCCTTCGTCAGTACGGCGCCGTCACGGCCGACGGCCTGGATCTGCGCGGTCGCCGACTCCTCGGTGACCAGGGTGTCGCCGTCCTTCAGCTCGGGATGGACGACGGACGGCTGCCAGTCGACCAGCGCGCGCCCGGAGGTCTCACCGCGCACCACCGTCAGCCGGCTCCTGTACGTCAGCGGCTTGGACGCGCCCTCGTACGACACCTCCGCCTTCACGGTGAACGGCACGGACGAGCCGGTCGCGGTGCCGGGCGTGATCTCGACGCCGGTGATGTGCGCGTCCTCGCCGTAGGCCGTCAGCAGCGTCCCGGCGACCGCGGCGTTGTTCGTGTACGACGCCGCCGCCGTCGCGTCCCCCTTCTCCCAGGCCGCGAAGAACTTCTCCGCCGTCTCCCCGACCTCGTCGCCGCTCGGCGGCCCGCTCTTCCTGGTCGTCGCCCCGGCGGCCCCCGAGCCCCCACCGCCGTCCAGTGCCGACACGACGTTGTAGGCGCCGTACCCGGCCCCGCCCACCATCACGGCGAACACGCCGCCTATGACAGCGACCTTCACCCCCTTGCCCATTGGGCCATCCCCTCCCCATGGGGCCTCCCGCCACGTCTTGTGAACGTGTTCAGAAAAGCCGATCGTGGGGCTCACTCTAAGCGCACGGAACGACACGCGGCACGGACGTACCCATTTGTTGGCCGAACGGAGATCAGTCGTCTGAACCGGACTGCGGACAGAACGGGGCGTCCGTGTCAGACCAGGCGGTCGTGGACTGCCTGTCGCCGCGGTGACCCGTTGGCACTGCGTGTCCGTCGTACGCCGGCGACGAGTTGGTGCAGACGCTTCGTAGGGCACAGTCCCAGCTCGTCGCCGAGGCGCTGCGCGTACCGTTCGAAATGGTGCACGGCCTTGGACGCATTGCCCTCGGCCAGGTAGGCCCGGATGAGAGAGGCCTGGCTGCTCTCTCGCAGAGGATCTGCCTGAACGGCCACTTGGGCAGCCGATACCGCTCCGGCGAACTCCTTGGTGTCGATGAAGGCGTTCGTCAGCGCCTCAAGAGCGTGCAGGCGCAATTGGCGCCAGTTCTCACCCTCCTGGAGTGCCCATTCGTCGTACCAGCCGGGCAACAGGTCCGCGGAGAGTTCGTCGACGGTCGACGCCGTCACGTGAAGAGCCTCCGCCGGGACGTGGGGGGTGAGAAGCCGCTGAGCCAATGACCGCGCGCGGTACAGGTCCACGGTGACGTTCCGCGCGAGCCGGACCTCGGTGGGGGACACATCCAGCGCCTTCCTGCCCGTGCTGCCGAGCCGTGACAACGCCGCCCGCAGGTTCGTGTACGCACAGTGCTCGGGGACCTCGGGCCAGAAGTTTCCGGCGATCAGGCTCCGTGGGGCGGAAGTGCGGAAATTAAGCGCTACGAATGCGAGAAGCCGTTTCGAGCCCACCGGGGCCGCCACTGGAGCATCGTTGACCGTGAGGTCAAAACCGCCGAGGAGGCTGATGTGTACGGAGGGCCCGGTCCTCATGGTCAGGGTCGAGGAATCGAGATCACGTGCCGTCATAGCTGCCTTTACGCTTAGGCGGGTCGGCCATGGCTGCTCGTCCGCCGACCGCGCTGTCGTCGCCCAGAGGCTTGCGTTCTACTGCCCTACGGACCCATCCTGCTGTGACTGTCCACGCTTGTCGAATTGTGCATGCTTGTTGAAAATCGGATCTCGTCTGCGGCCGAGCATGCGCCGTCGAAGGATATCTCAGCTCTGGAATATCCGCTATCTCGGTTTTCGCGTATCAAATTCCGGTGTGGGGTGAACTGAAAAGGTGCTATTTTAGCCGACGAGAATTCGCCGCCTCTGGTGGTCGGAACTCCAAGGCGAATTCGCACCGCTCCGGCTAGACCCAGGTGTCGAGCCACATCCGCGCCCGCCAGTCGTCCATCGGGATCGCCGTGCCGGTGTACAGGGGCCAGAAGTAGATGAAGTTCCAGGCGATCAGCAGCACCAGTACGCCCGCCCCGGTCGCGCCCGCGACGCGGCGGGCGTCGCCGCAGCCCGGGCGGCCGATGATCGCCCCCAGCAGCATCGCCACCGCCAGGCACAGGAAGGGCAGGAAGACGACGGCGTAGAAGAGGAAGATCGTGCGCTCCTGGTAGAGGAACCAGGGCAGATAGCCGGCCGCGATGCCGCAGGCGACGGCGCCCGCGCGCCAGTCGCGGCGGAAGGCCCAGCGCCACAGGACGTACAGCAGCGCGAAGCAGCCCACCCACCACAGCAGCGGCGTGCCGAGCGCCAGGACCTCGCGGGCGCACTTCTCGCCCGCGTCGACCGGGCAGCCGTCGGAGCCGGGGGACGGCGACTCGTAGAAGTAGGAGACCGGGCGGCCGAGGACCAGCCAGCTCCAGGGGTTCGACTGGTAGGTGTGCGGCGAGGTGAGGTGGGTGTGGAAGTCGAGGACCTGCGTCTCGTAGTGCCACAGGCTGCGCCACCAGTCCGGGAAGAGCCACGACCAGGAGCTGTCCTTGCCGTCGGTCGCCGCCCAGTCGCGGTAGTAGCCGCCGGAGCCGTCGGCGGGGGAGAGGATCCAGCCCAGCCAGGACAGCACGTACGTGGCGAGCGCGACCGGCACCGTCGACAGGAACGCCCAGCCCAGGTCGTACTTCAGCACCGCCAGATGCGGCCGGTGGGCGCCCGCGACCCGACGGGTGCCGACGTCCCACAGCACCGCCATCACACAGAAGGCGGCCATGATGTACAGGCCGTTCCACTTGGTGGCCGCGGCCAGACCCAGCATCAGCCCCGCCGCCAGCCGCCACGGCCGCCACCCGAAGCGGAACGTCTCGGCGATGCCCGCGTCCGGCCGGACCAGGCCGTCCTCGTCCACCGGCAGCGCGGCGGCGAGCTTCCCGCGGGCCCGGTCGCGGTCGACGACCAGGCAGCCGAAGGCCGCCAGCACGAAGAACATCAGCACGCTGTCCAGCAGCGCGGTGCGGCTCATCACGAAGTGCAGCCCGTCCACCGCCATCAGCGCGCCCGCCAGGCACCCGAGGAAGGTCGAGCGGAACAGCCGCCGTCCGATGCGGCACAGCAGCAGCACCGACAGCGTGCCGAGCAGCGCCGTCATGAAACGCCAGCCGAACGGGTCGAAGCCGAACAGCACCTCGCCCAGGCCGATGATGTACTTGCCGACCGGCGGATGCACGACGTACGCCGCGTCCGCCGGGATCGGGACGTCGCCGCCCGAGTTCAGGATCAGGTCGTTGGCGTTCTTGTCCCAGTTGACCTCGAAGCCGCGGTGGATCAGCGCCCACGCGTCCTTGGCGTAGTACGTCTCGTCGAATATCACCGCCTTCGGGCTGCCCAGGTTCCAGAACCGCAGCACGCCCGCGAAGAGCGCCACCAGCAGCGGCCCGCCCCACGCCGACCAGCGCAGGATCCGGCCGGTGAGCGGCTTCGACAGGCCGAGGAAGGCCCACAGCCGCGGACCGGGGCCGGTGTACGGCGGCACCAGCCGGTCGCCGACGTCGCCGGCCGCGGGCCCCGCCGGGTAGCCGAAGCGGCGCAGCCGCTGCTGCCAGACGGGCCGCTCGTCGTGCGGTGCCTGGTCCTGCCGGGTGTCCGTGGAGGACGCGGTACTGGTCACCGCGCCATCGTAGGGAACCGCGCTGTGCGCGTCCCGCGCATGGCCCCCACCGGCCCGATGCGTCCCGCGGAAGGAAGCCCGTCCGCCCCTGGGAGGATGGAGGCGTGACTGGAACCCTTGTACTGGCGGGCACCCCCATCGGCGACGTCCGGGACGCCCCGCCGCGGCTCGCCGAGGAACTGGCCGGCGCCGACGTGGTCGCCGCCGAGGACACCCGGCGGCTGCGCCGGCTCACCCAGGCGCTCGGCGTCACCCCGCGCGGACGCGTCGTGTCGTACTTCGAGGGCAACGAGTCCGCCCGCACCCCCGAGCTGGTCGAGGAGCTGGCGGGCGGCGCGCGCGTGCTGCTGGTGACCGATGCCGGGATGCCGTCGGTGTCCGACCCCGGCTACCGGCTGGTCGCCGCCGCCGTCGAGCGGGACGTCCGGGTCACCGCCGTGCCCGGCCCGTCCGCCGTGCTCACCGCGCTCGCGCTGTCCGGGCTGCCGGTCGACCGGTTCTGCTTCGAGGGCTTCCTGCCCCGCAAGGCGGGCGAGCGACTGACCCGGCTGCGTGAGGTGGCGGAGGAGCGCCGGACCCTCGTCTACTTCGAGGCGCCGCACCGCCTGGACGACACCCTCGCCGCCATGGCCGAGGCCTTCGGAACCGACCGGCGGGCCGCCGTGTGCCGCGAGCTGACCAAGACCTACGAGGAGGTCAGACGCGGCGGGCTGGGCGAGCTGGCCGCGTGGGCCGCCGAGGGCGTGCGCGGCGAGATCACCGTCGTCGTCGAGGGCGCCCCGGACCGGGGGCCCGAGGAACTGGACGCCGAGGAGCTGGTGCGCCGGGTGCGGGTGCGCGAGGAGGCGGGGGAGCGGCGCAAGGAGGCGATCGCCGCGGTGGCCGCCCAGGTGGGCGTGCCCAAGCGGGAGGTGTTCGACGCGGTGGTGGCGGCGAAGAACGCGGGGGCGTGATCCGGCCGCGCTTGACCCGTTCCTGACCTTGCGGGCCGTTCCGCCAAGGGCAGCCCAAATCGGCTCAAACACTCGGCACTGCCTGGTGCTTTCCGGCTGGTGGAGGAGTCCACTGGAGGAAGGAACGGCGAACGAACCGAAGGAGCCGGGATGAGCATGAGTGAGAGCGCGGCACGGACCGGAATACCCTCCGGGGCCACCGCCGTCGTCCACGAGTCGTACTCCTTCGCCTGCATGCGCTGCGGGCACGGCTGGGAGCAGTCCTTCGAGATCGAGCACCACAAGGACGCCGGCGGCAACGAGTACGTGCGCTACGTCGCGGACGGCCGCGTCGTGCCCTCCCCGCTGACCCGGCCGACCTGCGTCAACTGCGACAACCACGTCGTACGGATCATGCGTCCCGGGCGGGTCGCCTCGGTGCGCGGCACCGGGCACGGCCTGCACCGGGTGCCGGCCGCCGGCCCCCTGGAGGTGCCGCCGGTGCCCAAGGCGCCGGGACCGGGAGCGGCGGGGCTCGCCGCCGAACGCCGGCACTGGCACCTGAGCGACCTGCTGCACGCTCTCCACCTCCACCGCAGGGCGAGCTGACGCCCTCGGGGAGCCGGCGGGGGCTTTCGTAGGATCGGGGCATGTCTTCGAACGCCTCGGGCCGCTCCGACAAGAACGACACGCCCCCGCTCCCCGAGCCCCTCCGGGTGCCGGTCGCCGACTCGCACACCCACCTCGACATGCAGTCCGGCACGGTGGAGGAGGCGCTCGCCAAGGCCGCGTCGGCCGGCGTCACGACGGTCGTGCAGGTCGGCTGCGACCTGGCCGGCTCCCGCTGGGCGGCCGAGACCGCGGCGGCGCACGACGCCGTGCACGCCACCGTCGCCCTGCACCCCAACGAGGCACCGCGCATCGTCCACGGCGACCCCGACGGCTGGTCGAGGCAGGGGGCGCGGCAGCCGGGAGGGGACGCGGCGCTCGACGACGCCCTCGCGGAGATCGACCGGCTGGCCGCGCTGCCGCAGGTCAAGGGCGTCGGGGAGACCGGCCTGGACTACTTCCGCACCGGCCCCGAGGGCAAGGAGGCGCAGGAGCGGTCCTTCCGCGCCCACATCGAGATCGCCAAGCGGCACGGCAAGACCCTCGTCATCCACGACCGCGACGCCCACGCCGACGTCCTGCGCGTCCTCAAGGAGGAGGGCGCCCCCGAGCGCACCGTCTTCCACTGCTACTCCGGCGACGCCGAGATGGCCGGGATCTGCGCCCGAGCCGGGTACTACATGTCCTTCGCCGGCAACATCACCTTCAAGAACGCCCAGAACCTGCGCGACGCCCTCGCGGTCGTCCCCCTGGAGCTGGTCCTGGTGGAGACCGACGCGCCGTTCCTGACCCCGATGCCCTACCGGGGGCGCCCGAACGCCCCCTACCTGGTGCCGGTCACGGTGCGGGCGATGGCCGGGGTGCGGGGCGTCGACGAGGACACCCTGGCTACCGCCCTGGCGGCGAACACGGGCCGCGCCTTCGGCTACTGACCAGCGGCGCGCCACGCTGTGTAGTCGCGTCGCTTTGGAGAGTGACGACCGCTCCGCTAGGTTCTGGGGGCCCGATCCGGACCCCTGGAGCGTGTCGGCGTGAGCAGAACGCAGTTCGAGACAACCGAGGTGTCCGAGGGACCCGAGTACCTCGCACCGTACGACGTGCACAGCGCGCCGACCCTGCCCTACGGCGCCGTCCTCCCGTCGGCCCGCACGCCGGGCGACGGGCGGGCCGAGCGCCGGCGCCGGGCGCGGGAGGCCGGACGCGCGGACGGCTCCCTGCGCCGGCTGCTGCCCCGCGCGCTGGTCGTGGCCTTCCTCGCGGGCGGCACCACCGCCTTCGTCGCCAAGGACAAGGCGGTCGAGCTGACCGTCGACGGAACGCCGCGCACGCTGCACACCTTCGCCGACGACGTGACCGAGCTGCTCGCGCAGGAGGGCGTCGAGGTGGGCGCCCACGACGTGATCGTGCCGGCCCCCGGCACCCCGCTGACCAGCGGCGAGGACATCGCCGTCCGCTACGGGCGGCCCGTCCTGCTCACCCTCGACGGCCATCGCCGCCAGGTGTGGACGACCGCGGAGACGGTGGACGGGGCGCTGCGGCAGCTCGGCGTCCGGGCGGAGGGCGCCTACCTGTCCACCGAGGGCTCCCGGCGCATCGGCCGCGAGGGCCTCGCCCTGACCGTGCGGACCGAGCGGGTGGTGACCGTCATGGCGGACGGCCGGGCCCGCACCGTCCGCACCAACGCCGCGACCGTGCGCGAGGCGGTCGAGGCGGCCGGGGTCACCCTGCGCGGCGAGGACACCACCTCCGTCCCCGCGACCGGCTTCCCCCGCGACGGCCAGACCCTCACCGTGCTGCGGATCACCGGCTCCCAGGAGGTCCGCGAGGACCCGGTCCCCTTCGACGTACGACGGGCGGAGGACTCCTCGCTCTACCGGGGCACGGAGGTCGTCCAGCAGGCCGGACAGCCCGGACTGCGCCGCACCACCTACGCCCTGCGCACCGTCAACGGCGTCCGGCAGAAGCCCCGCCGGCTCAGCACCGAGCTGGTGCGCGAACCCCGCGCGCAGATCACCCTGGTCGGCACCCGCCCCCGCCCCACGTCCGTGCGGGGCGCCGACCACCTGAACTGGCAGGGCCTCGCCGCCTGCGAGTCGGGCGGCCGCCCGGACGCCGTCGACCCCTCGGGCACGTACGGGGGCCTCTACCAGTTCGACACCCACACCTGGCAGAGCGTCGGCGGCGAGGGCCGCCCGCAGGACGCGACCGCCGCGGAGCAGACGTACCGGGCGAAGCAGCTGTACGTCCGCACCGGCGCCGGTTCCTGGCCGCACTGCGGGGCCCGGCTGGGGGGCTGACGGGCACGTCCCCCGGCCCCGCCGCACGACCCCGGCGGGGCCGCCCTCGACCCCGGATACCCTTGCGGGGTGAGCAGCCCCACCCCCGACGCCCTTCTGGGTCCCGCCGACGTCCGCGAACTCGCGGCGGCCCTCGGCGTACGCCCCACCAAGCAGCGCGGCCAGAACTTCGTCATCGACGCCAACACCGTCCGCCGTATCGTCCGCACCGCCGAGGTCCGCCCCGACGACGTGGTGGTCGAGGTGGGACCGGGTCTCGGCTCGCTCACCCTGGCCCTGCTGGAGGCCGCCGACCGGGTCACCGCCGTCGAGATCGACGACGTACTCGCCGGCGCCCTGCCCGACACCGTCGCCGCCCGCATGCCGGAGCGCGCCGACCGGTTCGCGCTCGTCCACGCCGACGCCATGCACGTGACCGGGCTGCCGGGCCCCGCCCCGACCGCGCTGGTCGCCAACCTGCCGTACAACGTGGCCGTGCCCGTCCTCCTCCACATGCTCGACACCTTCCCTACCATCGAGCGCACCCTCGTCATGGTCCAGGCCGAGGTCGCCGACCGCCTCGCCGCCGGACCCGGCAACAAGGTGTACGGAGTGCCGTCCGTGAAGGCCAACTGGTACGCGGAGGTCCGCCGGGCCGGCGCCATCGGCCGCAGCGTCTTCTGGCCCGCCCCGAACGTGGACAGCGGGCTGGTGTCACTCGTCCGGCGGACCGAGCCGCTGAAGACCACCGCCTCCAAGCGCGCGGTCTTCGCCGTCGTCGACGCCGCGTTCGCCCAGCGCCGCAAGACCCTGCGGGCCGCCCTCGCCGGCTGGGCGGGGTCCGCCGCCGCCGCCGAGGCCGCGCTCGTCGCCGCAGGCGTGTCGCCGCAGGCGCGCGGAGAGGCCCTGACCGTGGAAGAGTTCGCGCGTATCGCCGAACACAAGGAGTGACGAGCAAGTGAGCGTGACGGTCCGCGTCCCCGCCAAGGTCAACGTCCAGCTCGCGGTCGGCGCCGCCCGCCCCGACGGCTTCCACGACCTGGCCAACGTCTTCCTCGCCGTCTCCCTGTACGACGAGGTCACCGCGACCCCGGCCGCCGACGGGCTCCGCGTCACCTGCGAGGGCCCCGACGCCGGCGAGGTGCCCCTGGACCGCACCAACCTCGCCGCCCGCGCCGCGCTGGCCCTCGCCGAGCGGTACGGCCGCGAACCCGACGTGCACCTGCACATCGCCAAGGACATCCCCGTCGCCGGCGGCATGGCCGGTGGCAGCGCCGACGGCGCGGGCGCGCTGATCGCCTGCGACGCCCTCTGGGGCACCGGCGCCTCCCGCGACGAACTGCTCGCCATCTGCGCCGAGCTGGGCAGCGACGTGCCGTTCAGCCTGGTCGGCGGCGCGGCGCTGGGCACCGGGCGGGGCGAGAAGCTGACCGAGCTGGAGGTCGGCGGCGAGTTCCACTGGGTGTTCGCGCTGGCCGGGCGGGGGCTGTCGACGCCGGCCGTCTTCCGCGAGTTCGACCGCTTGGCGGAGGGCCTGGACATCCCGGAGCCGGTCGCCGACCAGGCCGTGCTCGACGCCCTCACCAAGGGCGACCCCACGGCACTCGCCGTCGCCGTCTCCAACGACCTCCAGCCCGCGGCGCTCTCCCTCCATCCGGAACTGGGCGACACCCTCGCGGCGGGCCGCGCGGCGGGCGCCCTGGTGGCGCTCGTCTCGGGCTCGGGCCCGACCACGGCCTTCCTCGCCCCGGACGCCGGCTCCGCGTCCGACATCGCCGGGGTACTGCGGGCGTCGGGGACCTGCCGGGACGTGCGTACGGCTGTGGGGGCGGTGGCGGGGGCGACGGTGGTTTGAGGGGCCTCAGAGTTCGTCGATGGCGGTGAGGTCGATGTCGACCGGGTATGGGACGTCGACCTTGATCCGGTCGTGATGAATGCCGGTCAGCGCGTAGGTTCCAGTGGTCTCTCCCAGCTCGTACACCTGGATCACAGGGCGGCTGTCCGGGCTGACCATGTCGACCAACCAGAAGTGGCGAATCCCCGCCGCGGCGTACTTGTGGGGCTTGGTGTGCCGGTCACGGGACTCGGATTCCGGTGAGATCACCTCGACTGCCATCACGACTTCGTCGCCCTCGAAGCGCGTCTGGAGCGGACCTCGTCTCGCCTCTGCCTTGATGATGGAGATGTCCGGCTCCGGACCGTTGCGCCGGTCCAATACGACGGTCATCTCACGGGCGACTTTGAGATGCGACGGAATCGTGCTGCGCAGGCCGCTGACCAGCAGGTCGATCGCCGTGAAATGAAACCAGCGCTGCGGACTCACGAAAATCAGGCTCCCGTCGATCAACTCGGTGTGTCGCGGGAGATCGGGCAGTGTGAACAGGTCGTCCACGGTGTAACCGTCCGTCGGTGGCACTGGCCAACGCGGCTGCTCGACGGACTCGGCGGTCATGGTTCCTCCCATGGACGGGATCCTGCTGCCTGCCCTCAAAGGTAACCGGGGGATACGACACACGTCACCACAAAGAGTGACGACCCCCGCCCGCGTCACCCCACCCCCCGGAGGGCCTACGCTGGAAGGCTGATCGATCCCCCAGGCAGGAGAGAAATGGCCGTCAATCTGGTCAATGTCGAGAACGTCAGCAAGGTGTACGGCACCCGTGCCCTGCTCGACGGCGTGTCCCTCGGCGTCTCCGAAGGGGACCGCATCGGTGTCGTCGGCCGCAACGGCGACGGCAAGACGACCATGATCCGGATGCTGGCCAGGCTGGAAGAGCCCGACACCGGCCGCGTCACCCACTCCGGCGGCCTGCGGACCGGGGTGCTCACCCAGCACGACTCCCTGGACCCCGAGGCCACGGTCCGGCACGAGGTCATCGGCGACCTGGCCGACCACGAGTGGGCCGGCAACGCCAAGATCCGCGACGTGCTGACCGGTCTGTTCGGCGGGCTGGACATGCCGGGCTTCCCGAAGGGGCTCGACACCGTCATCGGACCGCTCTCCGGCGGCGAGCGGCGCCGGATCGCGCTCGCCAAGCTGCTCATCGAGGAGCAGGACCTCGTCGTCCTCGACGAGCCCACCAACCACCTCGACGTCGAGGGCATCGCCTGGCTCGCCCGGCACCTGCGCGAGCGCCGGTCCGCGCTCGTCTGCGTGACGCACGACCGGTGGTTCCTCGACCAGGTCTGCACCCGTATGTGGGACGTGCAGCGCGGCGACGTCTTCGAGTACGAGGGCGGCTACTCCGACTACGTCTTCGCCCGCGCCGAGCGCGAGCGCATCGCCGCCACCGAGGAGACCAAGCGGCAGAACCTGGTCCGCAAGGAGCTGGCCTGGCTGCGGCGCGGCGCCCCCGCCCGCACCTCCAAGCCCCGCTTCCGCGTCGAGGCCGCCAACGAGCTGATCGCCGACGTGCCGCCGCCCCGGGACAGCAGCGAGCTGATGAAGTTCGCGTCGTCCCGGCTCGGCAAGACCGTGTTCGACCTGGAGGACGTGACCGTCCAGGCCGGCCCCAAGGTGCTGCTCAAGCACGTCACCTGGCAACTCGGCCCCGGCGACCGCATCGGCCTGGTCGGCGTCAACGGCGCCGGCAAGACCTCCCTGCTGCGCGCCCTCAGGGACGCCGCCCGCAGCGACGGCGAGGAGCAGCCGGTGAGCGGACGGGTCCGCGTCGGCCGGACGGTCAAGCTGGCCTACCTCTCCCAGGAGGTCGCCGAACTCGACCCCACCTTGCGGGTGCTGGAGGCCGTGCAGCGCGTCCGCGAGCGCGTCGACCTCGGCAAGGGCCGCGAGATGACCGCCGGGCAGCTGTGCGAGACGTTCGGCTTCGGCAAGGAGAAGCAGTGGACGCCGGTCGGCGACCTCTCCGGCGGTGAGCGGCGGCGGCTCCAGCTGCTCCGCCTCCTCATGGACGAGCCCAACGTCCTCTTCCTCGACGAGCCCACCAACGACCTCGACATCGAGACCCTGACCCAGCTGGAGGACGTGCTCGACGGCTGGCCCGGGTCGATGATCGTCATCTCCCACGACCGGTTCTTCGTCGAGCGGACCACCGACCGGGTCTTCGCCCTGCTCGGCGACGGCGCGCTCCGGATGCTGCCGCGCGGCATCGACGAGTACCTGGAGCGGCGTCGGCGCATGGAGGAGGCGGCCGCGGCGGCCGTTCCCGCCCCGGTGCGCAAGCCGGCCGCCGACGTGCCCGAGAAGAGCGCCGCCGACGTGCGCGCCGCCAAGAAGGAGCTCCAGAAGATCGAGCGGCAGCTCGACAAGGCCTCCGAGAAGGAGACCAAGCTGCACGCGCAGATCGCCGAGAACGCCACGGACTTCGCGAAGGTGGCCGAACTGGACGCCGAGCTGCGCGAACTGGCCGGGCAGCGCGAGGACCTGGAGACACGCTGGCTGGAACTGGCCGAGGACGCCTAGACCCTGCGCGTAGGGGGCGCGGGTGGCGTGAAGAGGGCGTGAAGGCGCGTAACAGTGGCATCACAGGCCGGTTCTCCCTTGGGAACAGGGGCGGACGCGGCCCGGTGGGCTGTCGGCCGCGGGTGATAGAAAGGCCGTCCGAGGAGTGTCTCGGAGGACTGTCCGCGACAGTCCGGACGATCGCCTGATACGGCCCCGGGGGCAGCGCGTACCCCGGGCCGTGGCTAAAAATCAGTGAGTCATAAGGGGGAACGCGCTGATGAGCCAGCCGCCCAACCAGCCGCCGCAGCCGGGTGGCTTCGGAGCACCGCAGGATCCGCCACCGGGAGGCTTCGGGGCGCCGACCCCGCCGCCCCCGCAGGGGCCGCCCCAGACGCCGCCGCCCCCGCAGGGCCCGCCGTCCGGCCCGCCGCCCCAGCCGGGGTACGGCTACCCGCAGCAGCAGCAGCAGCCGCCCGGCCAGCCGGGTCCGTACGGGCAGCCCGGGCCGTACAACTCCGGCCCCTACGCCCAGGCCCAGCAGCCGGGTCCGTACGGCCAGCAGCCCGGCTACGGCTACCCGCAGCCGCAGTACCCGGGCGGCCCCGGCACCCCGCCGCCCGGCGGCTCCGGCTCCCGCAACCCCTTCAAGGGCAAGCCCGCCCTCGTCGTCGGCGCCGCGGTCGCGGCCCTGCTGGTCATCGGCGGCAGCGTGTGGGCGGTGACCGCCAACAGCGGCGACGAGAAGGACAAGAAGCCGGTGGCCGGCAAGAGCGACGACCCGAAGCCCTCCGGCACCGGCGGCGCCCCGCTCAACCCCGGCGACGGCAGCGGTGACGGCGGTGAGGACCCCGAGAACCTCAACGAGGGCCGCCAGGCCGGCGAGTCCAAGGTGCTCTGGTACAAGGAGGCGCCCGACGCCCCCGGTTCCGGCGCCGACGCCGACGGCATGTGGATCACCGACAAGGCCGCGGTGAAGGCGGCGTACAAGCAGGTCTTCGCCTACAACGTCGGCGACGGCAAGCCCGCCTGGGACCCGATCGCCTTCCCGGAGAAGATCTGCGCGGTCACCCCGGAGAAGACGGCCGACGACAAGATCATCGTCGCCTACATGAGCGGTTCCAGCGACCGCGCCAAGTGCAACAAGCTCCAGGAGATCGACCTCGCCACCGGTGCGAAGGGCTGGACCGAGGACGTCGCCGACGGCGAGCTGTTCGACTCCACGCTCTCCGTCGAACTCTCCGTCAGCGGCACGACCCTGATGGTCGGCCGCTCCCAGTCCGGCACCGCCTACGACGTCACCAGCGGCAAGAAGCTGTACGAGAAGAAGAGGTACGGCGACGCCTGCTTCCCCGCCGGATTCGCCGGCAGCGCGAAGAAGCTCGTCCAGGTCGCCTCCTGCGGCGCCGGCGGCAACAACGAGCACGACGAGATCCAGGGACTCGACCCGAAGACCGGCAAGGTCCTGTGGACCTACAAGTACGACAAGGGCTGGCGGGTCGCCCGCGCCTACTCCGTCGACCCGCTGGTCGTCTACGCCACCAACGAGGACAAGAAGGTCTGGAACATCTCCACCTTCACCTCCGGCGGCAAGGTCCTCGAACAGGTCGGCGTCGACGAGGACTTCGCCCCCGAGTGCGGCTGGGCCATCCTCGAACGCGACCTCCAGGGCTGCTCCGGCGTCGCGGTCGCCGACAACACCCTCTACCTGCCGACCGAGGCGACCAGCGGCGCCAACGAGATCGTCGCGATCAACCTCGCCACCGGCAAGGAGAAGTGGCGCGCGAAGTCCCCCGCGGACGAGTCGATGATGCCGATGAAGGTCGAGGGCGACCAGCTCATCGCGTACGTCCAGCCGTCCTACGACGCGGGCGGCCAGGTCGTCTCCATCGCGACCGGCGGCAGCGGCCACGAGCCGGCCAAGCTGCTGCAGAACCCGCAGGGCGTCGCGGACATCGAGAACAGCTTCTACTCCAAGGACGTCGACTGGGTCGACGGGCGGTTCTACATCTCCAGCACCCGCCTGACCGGAAACGACGAGTCGAAGGAGAAGTTGATGCTCGCCTACGGCAAGTGACCTTCTTCGCCGCCTTCTCCGCCTCTTTCCCCGTCGTCCCCGTCGTCCCCGTCGTCCCCGCTTCCCCGAGGTAGTCACGCCATGAGCCAGCCGCCGCCCCCGCCGCCCAATCAGCCGCCCACGCCGCCTTCGGGGGGTTCGCCCGGCTTCGGGAAGTCTCCCGAGCCGGGGTACGGCTACCCGCAGACCCCGCCGCAGGCGCCCGCGGCTCCGCCCACTCCGCCGGCGGGGCCGCCGCCGCAGCAGCCGGGGTACGGGTATCCGCAGACTCCGCCACAGCCCCAGCCGGGGTACGGCTACCCCGGTCAGCAGCCGGGGCAGCCGGGGCCGTACGGGCAGCCGACGCCGGCGTACGGGCAGCCGGGGCAGCCCGGGCAGCCCGGGTACGGCTATCCGCAGGCGACCGCGCCGATGCAGCCCCAGCCCGGCGGGCCGGGCGGCGGACGGAAGATCAACGCGCAGCTGGCGATCATCGTGTCGGCCGTCGTCGCGATCGCGCTGATCATCGGCGGCGGCCTCTGGTACGCCAAGTCCTCCGACGACGGCGGCAAGGACGACACCGCCAGCTCCAGCGGGGGCACCGGTGGAAAGGGCGGCACGGACGAGAAGGGCGGCGACGGCGGCGAGTCCTCCGCCGGCACGGAGAAGGTTCCCTCCGACCCCGCCGCCAAGGTGCTCTTCCAGGTCCCGGCGCCCGCGGTGAGCAAGGACGACAGCAGCGTCGTCGTCTCCGGCTCCTGGCTCACCGACAAGGTGTACGCCAAGAGCGGCATCGCCGAGGTCGTCGGGTACGACCCCGAAAAGGGCAGCAAGCAGTGGTCGATCAAGCTCGCCGGTCCGGTCTGCGCGGCCAGTCAGCACGTCACCGACGACAACAAGACGGTCGTCGTCCACCAGCCCGCCATGCCGACCAAGGCCGAGCCCTCGCACGGCTGCACCCAGGTCGCCGTCCTCGACCTGGACGCCGGCAAGAAGGTGTGGACGAAGACCGCGGGTGACCAGCCGATCAACTTCAACAACGTCACGATCAGCGGCGACACCGTCGCGGCCGGCAGCACCGAGGGCGGCGTCGGCTTCGACATCGCCAAGGGCGACGTCCTCTGGTCCCCGAAGACGACCGACTCCTGCTACGACGCCGGGTACGGCGGCGGCGACAAGCTGGTCGCGGTGCGCAAGTGCGGGTCGTACGACGCCCGGCAGCTGAACATCCAGACCATCGACCCGAAGAGCGGGAAGGTGATCTCCGAGTACAAGATGGCCAAGGGCATCGAGTACGCGGGCGTCGTGTCCACGGACCCGCTGGTCGTGGCCGCCGACGTCGGTGACTCCGCCGGTGACGGCAGCGGCATCTCGGACTTCTTCTCCATCGACAACAAGACCGGCAAGCTGCTCACCCGCATCTCGGTCCCCGGCGAGCAGTTCGCGGCCCGCTGCGACACGATCACCAAGATCGAGAACTGCACGGGGCTCGCGGTCGGTGCGAACCGGCTCTACATCCCGACCGAGGAGCACGAGGGCAGCGGCGAGTCCTACAGCCAGACCAACGAGGTCGTCGCCTTCGACCTGGCCACCGGGAAGCAGACGGGGCAGCGGGCGGACGCCGGCGAGGACTACACGATCACTCCGCTGCGCATGGACGGCGGCAACGTGATCGCCTACAAGCGGCCGCCGTACGACAAGGGCGGCCAGATCGTCAGCATCGACGGCGGGACGTTCAAGCAGACCAAGCTGCTGGAGAACCCGGCGACCGAGGCGGTGCGGGACGTCGAGACCAGCATGTCGCCGGAGTACTCCGAGATCCTCTACTCGCAGGGGCACCTGTACATGTCGCAGGTGTTCGCCAGCGAGCCGACCAGCGCGGACGAGAAGGAGTACCTGGCGATCGGGTTCGGTACCAGCGGCTGAGCCCGCGGCGCTGTGCGTGCCCTTCGTTGCCCGTCGGCCCCGTTCCCGCTTCTCGCGGGGGCGGGGCCGTTTCGTGGGGGGCGTATTGGGGTGGGATTCGGTGATCCGGAGCGATTATCGCCGGTAGGGGCAGCGCGAGATCGAGCTAGCGTGTAGCTTCCGGGGGCATGCCGGGGGTCTGGGTGACTGGGGGGTTGCTCTATGGGAGTACGGCTCATGGTGGTCGACGATCACCGATTGCTCGCCGAGGCGCTGGCCTCGGCGCTGAAGCTGCGGGGGCACCGGGTGCTGGCCGCGGCGGCGCCGGCCGCGGGTGCGGCGGAGCTGGTGATCAGCCGGGCGCCGGAGGTGTGCCTGCTCGGGACGGCGACGCCGGCCGAGGCGGGGATCTTCGATCCGGTGGTGCGGATCAAGCGGGAGCGTCCGCAGGTGGCGGTGCTGGTGCTGGGGCCGGTGCCGAGCCCTCGCGGGATCGCGGCGGCGTTCGCGGCGGGGGCGTCGGGGTACGTCCGGCACGACGAGCGCATAGAGGGTGTGGAGCGGGCGATCATGAAGGCCCGGGCCGGGGAGACGGCGGTGGCGCCGGCGCTGTTGCAGGGGGCGTTCGGGGACCTGCTGAATCCGGCGGCGCAGCCCGATGACGAGGGTGCGCGGCTGTTGCAGATGCTCACGCCGAGGGAGGTGGAGGTCCTGGTCCGGGTCGCCGACGGCGAGGACACGCGCCTGATCGCGGCGGGGATGGGAATAGCGCCGTCCACGGCGCGTACGCATGTGCAGCGGGTGCTGATGAAGCTGGGGGTCGGGTCGCGGTTGGAGGCGGCGGCGTTGGCGGCTCGGACGGGGCTGCTGGACCGGGCGAGTACCTCCGGTGGTTGAGTGGGGGTGCCTGCGGCGGCCTGTGGCTGCTTCGGTGGGGGTGCGCGTAGCGCGGTGCGTTGCGCTGTGGGTCGGGGCCGCGCCGGGGGGTGTCCGTCCTCGGAACGGCGCGGAATCGGTCGGCCACAGAAGTGCTCTGTGTTGACGCGCCAACCGCTGCGGGCGGACACCCCCCGACACGACCCCTTCTCGCCGTTCGCGGCTATCCGCCGGTCCGCCGAAACCGCGGGCAGATGTGGTGGGCGCGGCGGCAACCGGCCAGCGCCTGGTCGCGTTACCCAGCCCCGGCCCGCACCCGCGCCGCGTGGCGAGTGGACGCCGGGGCCCTGACCACCCCGGCGTCAAAAAGGTGGCGTCACTCCTCGGGGGTGTCCTCCAGCGGAGGCGGCGGCGGAGCCGTGGGGCGGAGTTTCAGCCAGGCCAGGAAGAAGATGCCGAGGATCAGCATCCCCAGCCCTGTCCAGAGGTTGATGTTCACCCCCTGCGCCTTGTCGATCTCGTCGTCGGACGCCACGAAGCCCGCGATCATCACGATGACGCCGTAGACCACGAACAGCCCGCCGATGATCCGCCGGATGTCGAACAGCCGCGCGGCCGTGACGGACTTGGTCTCCAGCTCGGAGACCTCGTCCTGGACGTTCTTGTCGGAGTAGGAATCAGACATGCTCTCTCAATCCTCCCGCGATCAGAACGAGAACGGGATGTAGCAGGCGGCGGCCAGGATGACCGCGCCCCAGCCCAGCAGCGCCGGCTTGCGGTACCACGCGTCGTCGCCCTTCGCGGGTGGCTCGGTCATGCCGGGCGAGGTCGTGCCGTAGACCAGGCCCTGCAGCTCGCTGACCGGCTTCGGGGCCGTGAACAGGGACACCGCGACCATGACCACGGCGCCGGCCACGAAGCCCGCGATCGCGGAGACGAAGTTGGCGCCCTGGTCGGAGGGGATGTCGATGATGCCCTGCTTGTAGATGACGAAGTAGTTCACCATCGCGGCGGTCGTGCCCGCGATCAGGCCCCAGAAGCCGGACTTCATCGACGCGCGCTTCCAGAACATGCCGATGATGAAGACCACGAACATCGGCACGTTGAAGAAGGAGAAGAGCGTCTGGAGGTAGCTCATGATGTTGGAGAAGGACGAGGCCAGGAAGGCCGTGCCGATCGACGCCAGGACGCCGATCACGGTGATCAGGCGGCCGAAGCGCACGTAGTACGCGTCCTCGCGGCCCTTCACGACGTACTTCCCCCAGATGTCGGTCGTGAAGACCGTGTTGAAGGAGGAGATGTTCGCCGCCATGCCCGCCATGAAGGCGGCCAGGAGGCCGGTCACCGCGATGCCGAGGACGCCGTTGGGCAGCAACTGCTGCATCAGGTACGGGATCGCGTCGTTGTACTGGAGGTCCGAGCCGGGCGTGCCGATCTTCGGGACCAGGACCGCGGCGACCAGGCCCGGGATCATCACCACGAAGACGATGAAGATCTTCGGGAAGGCGGCGATGAGGGGCGTGCGCTGGGCCGCCGAGAGGTTCTTCGCCGACAGGGCGCGCTGCACCTCGGCGAAGTTCGTCGTCCAGTAGCCGAAGGACAGGACGAAGCCGAGGCCGAGGACGATGGTCAGCCAGTTGGCGCCCAGTGGGTTGTCGCTGCCGATGCCCGTTCCGCCCCAGGCCGTCATGAAGTCCGAGCCCCGTGACTGGGAGAGGGAGTCGGACAGGCCGTCCCAGCCGCCGACCTTCTTCAGGCCCAGGATGGTGATCGGGATGAGGCCGGCCAGGATCACGAAGAACTGGAGGACCTCGTTGTAGATGGCCGAGGACAGACCGCCCAGGGTGATGTACGCCAGGACGAAGAAGCCGGCCACCACGATGGCCACCCACTCCGGCCAGCCCAGGAGGGCCTCGACGACGATCGCGAGGGCGTAGAGGTTCACGCCGGCGATCAGGATGGCCGCCACGGCGAACAGGATCGAGCTGAGCAGGTGGGAGGCCTTGTCGAAGCGGAGGAGGAGGAACTCCGGGACCGACCGGACCTTCGAGCCGTAGTAGAACGGCATCATCACCAGGCCGAGGAAGACCATCGCCGGGATGGCGCCGATCCAGTACCAGTGGGTCGTGTAGACGCCGTACTGGGCACTGTTGGCTGCCATGCCCAGGATCTCGGTGGCGCCCAGGTTGGCCGCGACGAACGCGAGGCCGGTGACCCAGGCGGGCAGCGAGCGGCCGGACAGGAAGAAGTCCAGGCTGGTCTTGACCGAACGGCGGGCGGCGAAGCCGATGCCCAGGACGACGACGAAGTAGATCCCGAGGATCGTGTAGTCGAGCCAGTTGGTGGGGAGCCGAAGTTCTGCTGCTAGGTATGTGGGGGTTTGCATTAAGCACTCGCTTCGTTCGCGAACTGATCCGGAGCGGAACCTACGCCTCCGCGTTCAGTAATTGAACACTTCTGGTGATGTTCTTTGTTTGATTGTGATGAGCGGCGTGGAGTGGTGGGTTGTGATGTGTTATGTTTGATTGTGTTGGGTGATTGGTGGGTGCAGAGGAGTGCGGCAGTGAAGAAGACCTCGACCCGGCTGGCCGACGGCCGTGAGCTGGTCTACTACGACCTGCGTGACGACACCGTGCGCGACGCGGTGGACCACCGCCCGCTGGAGCGGACCGTCACCACCTCCGAGGTCCGCCGTGATCCCCTGCTCGGCGATTCGATCGCCGTCGCCTCGCACCGCCAGGGCCGCACCTACCACCCGCCGGCCGACGAGTGCCCACTGTGTCCGTCGGCGGGCGAGCGGCTGAGCGAGGTCCCGGACTCGTCGTACGACGTGGTGGTCTTCGAGAACCGTTTCCCCTCGCTGGCCGGCGACTCCGGGCGCTGCGAGGTCGTCTGCTTCACCTCCGACCACTCCGCCTCCTTCGCCGACCTGAGCGAGGAGCAGGCCCGGCTCGTGCTCGACGCCTGGACGGACCGCACCTCCGAGCTGTCCCATCTGCCCTCCGTTGAGCAGGTGTTCTGCTTCGAGAACCGGGGCGCCGAGATCGGCGTGACGCTGGGTCACCCGCACGGGCAGATCTACGCCTACCCCTTCACCACGCCCCGCACCGCGCTGATGCTCCGTTCGCTCGCCGCGCACAAGGACGCGACGGGCGGGGACAACCTGTTCGACGCCGTCCTGGCGGAGGAACTGGCCGGTGAGCGGGTCGTCCTGGAGAGTGAGGAGTGGGTGGCCTTCGTGCCGTACGCGGCGCACTGGCCGTACGAGGTGCACCTCTACCCCAAGCGCCGGGTGCCCGACCTGCTCGGGCTCGACGAGGCGGCGCGCACAGAGTTTCCCCAGGTCTATCTGGAACTGTTGAGGCGCTTCGACCGGATCTTCGGTGAGGGCGAGCCTCCGACGCCCTACATCGCGGCCTGGCACCAGGCCCCGTTCGGGCAGCTGGAGGAGTTCGAGGGCGTGACGCGCGACGACTTCGCGCTGCACCTGGAGCTTTTCACCATCCGCCGTACGTCCGGCAAGCTGAAGTTCCTCGCGGGCTCCGAGTCCGGCATGAACGTGTTCATCAACGACGTGCCCCCGGAGCGCGCGGCCGAGCGACTGCGAGAGGTAGCGAGTTCATGAGCGGGAAGTACCTGGTGACGGGCGGTGCGGGTTACGTCGGCAGCGTCGTCACCCAGCATCTGGTGGAGGCCGGGCACGAGGCCGTCGTCCTCGACAACCTCTCGACGGGCTTCCGTGAGGGGGTGCCGGCTGGTGCCTCCTTCATCGAGGGGGACATCCGCGACGCCGCCAAATGGCTGGACTCCACCTTCGACGGTGTGCTGCACTTCGCCGCCTTCTCGCAGGTGGGGGAGTCGGTCGTGAAGCCCGAGAAGTACTGGGACAACAACGTCGGCGGCACCATGGCCCTGCTGGCGGCCATGCGGGGCGCGGGCGTGCGGCGGCTCGTCTTCTCCTCCACGGCCGCCACGTACGGCGAGCCCGAACAGGTCCCGATCGTCGAGTCCGCGCCGACGAAGCCCACGAACCCGTACGGCGCCTCCAAGCTCGCCGTCGACCACATGATCTCGGGTGAGGCGGCGGCCCACGGGCTGGGCGCGGTCTCGCTGCGCTACTTCAACGTCGCGGGCGCCTACGGGGAGTACGGCGAGCGCCACGACCCCGAGTCGCACCTGATCCCGCTCGTCCTCCAGGTGGCGCAGGGCCGCCGGGAGGCCATCTCCGTCTTCGGCGACGACTACCCGACCCCGGACGGCACCTGCGTACGCGACTACATCCACGTCGCCGACCTGGCCGAGGCCCATCTGCTCGCCGTGGGGGCGGCCGCCCCCGGTGAGCACCTCATCTGCAATCTGGGGAACGGCAACGGGTTCTCCGTCCGCGAGGTCGTAGAGACCGTCCGCCGCGTGACCGGCCACCCGATCCCCGAGGCCGTGGCCCCCCGCCGGGGCGGCGACCCGGCGGTCCTGGTGGCGTCGGCGGACACCGCACGCGAGAAACTGGGCTGGAACCCGTCCCGCGCGGACCTCGCGGGGATCGTGGCGGACGCGTGGCAGTTCGCGCAGCGCCACGCGGGCTAGTACTTACGGAGTTACCGGAAGGGTGAGGGGTCAGGGCATGGGCGAGGCTGTCGCAGGGACCGTCGGCGAGCGGTTCCGGGAGCTGTACGGGGCGGAACCGCAAGGGGTGTGGGCCGCGCCGGGCCGGGTCAACCTGATCGGCGAACACACCGACTACAACGACGGCTTCGTCATGCCGTTCGCCCTGCCGCACACCGCGGTCGCCGCCGTCTCCCGGCGCGACGACGGCCTCCTGCGTCTGCACTCGGCGGACGTCCCCGGCGGCCCCGTCGAGCTGCGCGTGGCGGACCTGGACCCCGGGTCGGACAAGTCCTGGACGGCGTACCCCTCGGGTGTCGTCTGGGCGCTGCGCGAGGCGGGTCACGAGCTGACCGGCGCCGACGTCCACCTCGCCTCGACGGTCCCGTCCGGCGCGGGTCTGTCGTCCTCGGCGGCCCTGGAGGTCGTCGTCGCCCTGGCGCTGAACGACCTCTACTCGCTCGGCCTGCGTGGCTGGCAGCTCGCCCGGCTGTGCCAGCGCGCGGAGAACGTCTACGTCGGCGCGCCGGTCGGCATCATGGACCAGACCGCGTCCGCGTGCTGCGAGGCCGGCCACGCGCTGTTCCTCGACACCCGCGACCTCTCCCAGCAGCAGATCCCCTTCGACCTCGCGGCCGAGGGCATGCGCCTGCTCGTGGTCGACACCCGGGTCAAGCACTCCCACAGCGAGGGCGAGTACGGCAAGCGCCGCGCGGGCTGCGAGAAGGGCGCCGCGCTCCTCGGCGTCGACGCGCTGCGCGACGTGCCGTACGCCGACCTGGACGCGGCGCTGGAACGGCTGGGCGACGAGGAGGAGGTACGGCGCCTCGTCCGGCACGTCGTCACGGAGGACGCCCGCGTCGAGCGGGTGGTGTCGTTGCTGGAGTCCGGCGACACCCGCGCCATCGGGCCCGTCCTCGTAGAGGGCCACGCCTCTCTCCGCGACGACTTCCGTATCTCCTGCCCGGAGTTGGACCTGGTCGTCGACACCGCCCTCGCCTCCGGCGCCCTCGGCGCCCGGATGACCGGCGGCGGCTTCGGCGGCTCGGCGATCGTCCTGGCCGAGGCCACCGACGTGGACGCCATCACCAAGGCGGTCGAGGAGGCCTTCGCGACGGCCGGCTTCACGGCTCCCCGGGTCTTCGAGGCGGTGCCGTCGGCGGGGGCGCGGCGGGTGGCCTGACGGGAACCCAACTGGTTTGCCGTAACTCTCAGTAGATAGCGTGGACACACTCGTGTGAACCCCCGCCCCACCGGGAGCTAGCCGTGAACCGCCGTCCCACCCTCCTCACAGCCGCCGCGCTGACCGCGGTCCTGACCCTGACCCTGTCCGCGTGCGGAGGCGATGAGGAGAACCCGGACGACAAGGACAAGATCGCGGGCGCGGATACGGGGGGTGAGGCATCGGCGCCGGCTTCGCCGAGTGCGGCTGGCTCCGCCGAGCGGCCGAAGATCGATCTGCCGTCGGATCTGACTTACACCTTCGACTGGCCCAAGACGGGCGACAAGGCAGGAGTTCGTGGGCTACAACGACCGCATCACCGGCGCCAAGCGCTACTTCAAGGCCAACGTCAAGATCAATAGTGACGGCACGGCGGCCTTCATCTACTGCGAAGATCAGAACAAGGCGTACAACAAGAGCCTGAAGACCGGCAAGACCGACGTGACCCCGGCGTCGAACGACAACTACGTCCTCTACAGCAGCCGGCTCCGGGCCGACAAGCAGGGTGTCTGGGTCACCGAGACGCTGACGTCGCAGCGGGGGAGCGCCGCATGCCAGTCGTGAGGTACCGGCGGTCGGCGGCGCCTTCGGTGTGGTTGTCGCGCTCTCGTTGTGCTCGCCGCAGGCGTTCGCGGGCACTTCCCCGACGGCGAGTTCGGGGCCGGCCAGGACGTCGTGGTCCAGGAGATCCAGGCCGTCAACCGGTGACATGCGGAGTGGATGCGGAACTCACCACCTGATGGGGCGAAGGCATGTCTGACCCAGGCAGTTTCGTTTGGATCACCTGGCAGACCAGAGGAAGATGCCCGCGATGTACAGTCCGGCCAGACCTGGAACGGGTTCCTGAGCTCCGCCGGGCGATCCAGGTCTTCCCTCGGCCCTGCCGTCCCGGACACCGGCGTGAGTCGGGCCGTGACACCATCCGGCGTCAGGCATCCCGTCACTCCGGCGCCATGGCAGAGTAACCCTCGTGCACATGTCGAAGCGCGTCACCACCAAGTTTCAGCGAATACCGGGCAGAGGTGCCTCGCGCCCGATCCGGTCCTTCCAGGTGGCGGTCGCGGTGGTGGTCCTCTTCTTCGGCGTGCTGGCGGGGCTCCTCGGCTGCTCCGCCTCGTCGGACACATCCCGTCCCGAGCTCGATGTGCCGTCCGTCTTCTACGTCTCGCTTGATCCCGAGGACAACCCGAGGTTCGGCATCGGGGAGCAATTCGGGGAGCAAGGAGCGGGCCATTACACGGTCGCCTTTGACGCGACGGACCTCAAGGGCGTCGCCGTCCTGAAAACGGGTCAGGACAACTGCCCGGTCCGGCTGCCCACCTTCCACTGCGGTGGCGAACTGGTCGATCGCCGGCACGTCGGGAGCGAGCAGTCCTTCCGCGTGAGTCCCGCGGACGGGGCCGAGGCGGGCGACTCGGCAGTGCTGCGTTACCGGTTGACCTCGCCGGGCCTACCGAGCGTCACGGCGAGCACCCGCATCGTCGTCGGCAAGCCGGTACTGGCCGTCGAGACACGGGCGGACCGGGACGGCATGACGCCGGGCGGACGGGTCGCGGTCTCGCTGACCCTGCGCAACACCGGGGACGTCCCCGCTCGCGGAGTCTCGCTCTTCATCGGTACCCGCGACGGTATCCGGATAGCAGGCAAGCATCGCAACTGCCTTTATCGCGGCACCACATCGGCCTGGTGCAGGCTGCCCGCCGACGATGTCGTCATCCCGCCCGGAGCGACCTACCACCTCGCCGCTCCCGAGGCTTTCACGCTCGCCACCGACGCCACCTACCCGACCGTCACCTTCGAGGCCGCCGGCCTCGGGGAGGACTACGTCCCGCCGGAAGAGTGGGCCTCGCAGTACGAGTCCGGACAGGGATCCGCACTCCGCTACGTCCCCGGGGCCGGCCAGGACGACGGCAAGGACGCGGGAGCGCCGCACGCGACGGGCGAGAGCGCAGCGCACCTCCAGCTCGCCGTGCGCAGCACCAGCGACCTGGTCGCGCTCGCCGACACCGCCAGGGGGCCCGTCGGCAGCCGGGCGGACGTACGAGTCGGCGTACGCAACGACGGCCCAGGCGCGCTTCCGGCCAAGGTCAAGGTCAAGGTCGAGTTCGCGGTTCCGGCGGGCACCACCGTCGTGTCGTCGCCCTACGATCCCGAGCGGGGCAAGGAGGTGATCGACCAGGTCTGCCGGGCCCTCGCCGCCAACGGCTCGCCCCTTGCCGAAGCGTCCGTGCGGCAGCCGAGCGCCCGCCGGTACGTGTGTACAGCAGAGGCGGGGAAGTCGGGAGCCACCACGACCTTCCCCTTCACCCTGCGCATCGACAAGGAGATGGCGCATCGTGGCGGGCGGGTCACCGTCGCTGACGGCGACAGCCACCACCCGAGCAACGACCCGAAGACCGCCAACGACAGTGCCGACGTCACGGTGTCCGTGTGGCCGGGCCCGGCTTGGGCCACTCCTGGCCTCTGTGCGACTGCCGGGATCGCCCTCGGGGTGTTCGTCCTCGTCGCGGCTCTGGCGACCTGGAGGCGCCGGCGCTCACGCTGAGCACGACGAGCGCGACGGCTTCCTCATCGCCGCCGTCGCCCCGTGCGTCCTGCCCAACGAGGCGTACCGCGCCGTCCCGAGCGCAACGGCATCGCCTTGGCCGACGACCCGTTCTTGAGCGCCGAGCAGGTCGCCGGCGATCTGCTCGCCTGCTACGACAGCGCGCTCGCCTGGTCAGTTTCGTTTGGATCACCCGGCGGACCAGAGGAAGATGCCCGCGATGTGCAGTCCGGCCAGGTAGATGGTTGTCCGTCACCCGGCTATGGAGGCCGGACAAGACCGACGCGCTATGGCAGCAGGAGGCTGCGCTGGCCCTTGCCGATGCCTCCGACGAAGGCTCGGTAGTCGGCCTCGGAGACTATGAGCACAGGGGCATCGGGGTCGCCGACGTCGTTGGAGTCGCGCAGGGCGACCGCACCGTCGACGAAGGCGACCTCGAGGCAGTTGTCGCCTCCGTCGCTCAGGTCGCTCTTGGCCCAGGAGGCGTTGGTGAGGTCGACCTTCTTGTTCATGTGTAGCGGTCCTTGATCAGATCGTGAATGTGGCGTCGTGTTGCTTCTGCGTCGAGGGCTTCGGTGCGGAGGTGGTTGAACGCGGTCTCGTAGCGCCCGATGTCGCTATCTTCCTCCAGGTACAGGGATGTTGTCATCGGTTGCACTACGGCCACCGGGGGGCCGGCGGGGAAGTGCAGCAGGTGGAACGGCCCGTCGATGCCCGCGTGGGCGCCTTGGGTGAATGGGAGCACCTGGAGCGTCACGTGCCTGTGTCGGTCGGTGACGTCAAGCAGGTGCTCAAGCTGAGCCTTCATGACCTGTTTGCTGCCGACTTCCCGGTGCAGTGCGGATTCATCCAGGACGCACCAAAGGTGCAAGGGGGAAGAGCGTGACAGCGTTTGCTGTCGGGCCATGCGCAGCTCGACGAAGTTGTCGATCTCCCGATTGGTCTGCCACTTTCGGCTGCGCTCGACGATGGAACGGGCGTACTCCGCCGTCTGCAGCAGGCCAGGGATCAGCCAGGTGAAGGTCTCACTCTTCGACGCCAGGTCCTCAAGGTGCAGATACTCGGCGAAGGGGTCACGGATGGAATGGCGGTACTGATCCAGGAGATTGCTTCGCCTTCCCGAGTTGGCCAGGGACGCGAGCTTGCGAAGTCTGTCGGCCCGCTCCGCGTTCTGGAGTCCGTACACCTCGAAGAAGCCGGCGAGTGCTACGGGCGGCACCCGCTGTTTGCCGTTCTCGATCTTGCTGAGTGCCGGGGCTCCGGAGAGCGCCAGTCGATCGGCTGCCTCGGCGAGGCTCATCCCGGCCGCCTTGCGAAGCGTCCGGAGCTCCAGGCCCAGGCGTCTCCTGTGCAGGTTGGGCTGAGCGTCAGTCATGTTCTACCTCCCTGGTGCGCACGGTAGCGCCGATGTGGTCGGCATTCGCCGACTTCCCTTACGGCGACTCTTTCGAGTGAGAACTATTGCGAGAAATATTGCTCGCGGGCAACGATGCTCTCGGAGTTCCATCGCAACCCACCTGGCTGCAAGGGGTGTTGGTGACAGCGGCAAGGCGTGGTCGTGTCCGCGACCGATAGTGAGAGAACGTCTGGCCACCCCGCATCCCTGCCTCGCGCCCGACAGAACCGAAGGGGCATACATGCGACGCTTGTGCAGGAACCTCGCCCGCTGGGCACGGCTCTTCCTTGAACCGACGGGACGCCATCGTCGAGGTGAGAGCCTGTCGCCGCCAACACCGAGGGCACGGAGGAGCTCATCGCCGGTGTCGCGTGCGCGACAGTCCCGACCCGTCCTTGCTCCCACCGTCCGCCGCTGGCACACCCCCATCGACGGCAACTCCACCCCCCTCGTCCGCCCCTACCTCACCGCATACGAGCGCGACGAGAAGGCCCGCATCCAACGGCTGCGCCGCGACATCCTCTGGTGCGCCACCTACGGCGTCGACCTCGACGCCCGTGACATCCACGCCCGTTCGGCGGCGGTGTCATGAACGACGAGACGGACCGCGTACGGCTCCTGCCCTGGACCGGCGTCCACGGACGGAGCGCCCTGCTTCTCACAGACGGAGACGGGCCCGTATCCCGGCTCGCCGACCGCATGGAGGCGGTACAGCTCGGCCTGGGAGAGCGGCTGCTCGGCCGGACGCGGGAACTGCTGGCGGCGTCATGTCCGGAGGCTGGAGAACTCCGTCTCCTGACCGACCAGCTGGCGGACGCGCTCGCGGATTCGCTGCTCATCGCCAGGTCCCGGGGCGTGCGCCTCGGTGGAACCGGGTGGGACCCGGCGGGCGGGACGTCACCGGCAGTCCGTGCGTACGGCCTGCTCACCCTCCCCGGCAGGGACCTCGCCTCTGCCCGAGCCGCACGGCACTACGTCCGCGACACGTGCCGGTCGTGGGGTCTGCCGTGCGATACGACGGACGACCTGGTGGCCATCACCGGCGAACTGGCGGCCAATGCCCTGGAGCACACTGGCAGCCGTACCGTCACGATCACTTGCGCCCTCACCGCCGACACGGTCACGGTGGGCGTGACCGACGACGGCAGGAGTGGTGACGTGCCGGTGATCTCTGCGGTGGCCGGTGCGTCCGAAGGGGAGTGTGAAGGCGGGCGGGGTCTTTTGATCACCGATGTACTGGCCGCCCGGTGGGGGACACGGCGGACGGGCGGGCTGACGGTCTGGGCCGAGGTCGCCGTCGGGGCCGCGGCGGATACGGCCGGTTCCGGGTGAGCGGGAGGATTCGCGCCCGCAGCGGAAGGCCGTCGCCTTCATACTGGAGGCCGGGAGGACCCATGACGGAGCGGACCCTGTACCGGCGGCTGCGCGACATGCGTGACCACTTCACACCCCCGCCCGGCCTCGCCCGGCCCGAGATCAGTGACGGGATGATCGTCATGACGATGAGCCCGCGTCCGCGCCACCAGCTGACGGCGACGCGAGTACGGGACCGGATCGCCCCGCAGCTGCCGGACGGCTGGGGCGTGTTCGAAGCCACTGACACCGACGACGAGCTGCTTGGCAAACTCCGGGTCCCCGACCTGCACGTCTGCTCTTACGACGCCATGGAGACCGACGACCCCCTCGACCCCCACGAGATCGTCCTGGCGATCGAGATCGTCTCCCCGTCCAACCCCGACAACGACTACCGTGACAAGACCCGCGACTACCCCGCCATGGGCATCCCCCACTACCTGATCCTCGACCCGCGCGACGGCACCTGGACCTATCAGTGGGGCATCGGCAGGACCGAGGGCCGGCCCGCATACGAGAACCGGCTGCACCACCCGTACGGCGAGTCGGTCTCCCTTGTCACCGAGCTCGGCACCTGGAGCGTCGAGACGACCGGCCTGCCCCGCTACAGCGCGAAGGACATGGGGCTGGAGCCAGAGTGAGGCGGCCGGACGAACAGCCGCCCGGCCGCCACACTCCAGCCGTTTCACCAGCGTGTACTCCGTGATCCCCGGCGGGTAGTCGGGGATCACGCACATCACGTCGTAGCCGTGGCGAGTGTAGAAGTCCGGGGCCTGGAAGTCCCAGGTCTCCACGCGGGCGGCGACGCAGCCGCGTTCGCCGCGGGCCGTGCGTTCCGCCTCGTCGAGGAGGGCCGAGCCCAGGCCCGCGCCGCGGTGCCGGCCGTCGACCCACAGGTAGGTCACGTGCAGCCAGGTCGCCCAGGTGTGGCCGACGAGACCGCCGGCCAGACCGCCGGACGCGTCCAGTACCCAGACGTGCAAGGGAAATTCGCGTTCGTGAGGGGTTCCGCGCAGCGAACGCAGGACCGAGGACGCCGCGGTGTTCGTCTCCCGCAGACGGGTGCGCAGCAGATCGCGTCGTCCCTTGTCGACTTCTGTCACAAGACGAAACATGCGGCTCACCATAAACGGGCCGGGCTGTCAGTTCTGCAAATAACCTTCCGCTCCCGGCGCCCGCCCGTACTCTGATGAACAGCACCGGTGGGGGCCGGTGCCGTTCAGGGGGCGAGACAGCCGGGTACGGCGCTCGGGGCGGGACAGCGGTGTACGCGCGGCGGCGGCCGTGCGGCCGTGGCGTTCCCTCCCCGGAGTACCGAGCGCACTGCTGGATACGGGGCTTCGGGCGCCGTACCCGTGCCGGTGTCGCCCTCCGAGGATGGACAGACGATGGGTATCCCCTGCTCCGGGAGGAGCTTGGGGGAGGGGGTTTCGTGGTTCGTATCCGAGTCCTGGTCGTCGACGACCATCGCATCTTCGCCGAGTCGCTCGCCGCCGCCCTGGCCGCCGAGCCCGACGTCGACGTCTCCGCGGCCGGCAGCGGTCCGGCCGCACTGCGCTGCCTGGAGCGGGCCGCGTCCGAGGGGCGGCGGTTCGACGTGCTGCTCGTCGACGCCGACCTGGGCGGCCGGGTGCCCGGCACCCGCCCCGCCGTGCCCGTGCGCGAGGGCAACGAGGACGGGCTGGTGGACGGGATCTCGCTGGTCGCCGGCGTGCGGTCGGGGCAGCCGGGGGTACGGATCGTGGTCCTCGCCGGGCGGGACGACCCCCGGCGGGCGGCGCTCGCACTGGGGGCCGGCGCCTCCGGGTGGGTCGCCAAGGACTGCTCGCTGTCACGGCTGCTCAGCGTCATCCGGGGTGTGCTGCGCGACGAGACGCATCTGCCGCCCGCCCTGCTCACCGGCGTCCTGCGCGAACTGACCGCCGCCCGCAAGCACCGCACCGAGAGCGAGCGCCTGGTGGAGTCGCTGACTCCGAGGGAGCGGGAGGTGCTGCGCTGCATGGTGGCCGGGCTGGGCCGCAAGGCGGTCGCCGAGCGGTTGTACCTGTCCCCGCACACCGTGCGGACCCACATGCAGAACGTCCTGGGCAAGCTGGGCGTCCACTCCACCCTCGCCGCGGTGGCGCTGGCGAGGAGGGCGGGGGTCGGGCCCGCAGATCTATCCCGGGATGTTGTCGAACGGGGCGGTCAGCTGGCGTAGCAGTGCCGCCAGTTCGCTGCGCTGGGCGCGGGACAGCTCGGCCAGGATGGCCCGTTCCTGCGCCAGGAGGCCGGCGAGTGACTGGTCGGCGCGGTCGCGGCCCTCGTCCGTGAGGCGGACCAGTACACCGCGCCGGTCGCTGGGGTCGGGCAGGCGCTCGACCAGGCCCTTCTTCGCCAGGCGGTCGATACGGTTGGTCATCGTGCCGGAGGTGACCAGGGTCTGGGTGAGGAGCTGGCCCGGTGAGAGCTGGTACGGGGTGCCGGCCCGGCGCAGTGCCGTGAGCACGTCGAACTCCCAGGGCTCCAACTGGTGCTCGGAGAAAGCCAGTCGGCGGGCGCGGTCCAGGTGCCGGGCGAGCCTGCTGACCCGGCTCAGCACCTCCAGCGGTTCCACGTCGAGGTCCGGGCGCTCCCGGCGCCACGCTGCGACCAGTCGATCGACCTCGTCCTCCATGTCGATCAGTGTAGTGGTTGTGTCGACGTGAAGTCTCTTGACGTCGATTGTCTTGACGTCGAGAGAGATTGGGGCTGACGCTGGGTACCCGTCCCGCACGGCCACCCCTGGAGAGTCCATGCCCGACACCGCCCCCACCTGGGACCCCGCCCAGTATCTGCGCCACGCCGACCACCGCGCCCGACCCTTCACCGACCTCCTCGCCCGTGTGCCGGACCTGCCGGGCGACCCGCCCCGCATCGCCGACCTCGGCTGCGGCCCGGGCAACGCCACCGTCTTGCTCGCCGACCGCTGGCCCACCGCCCGCATCACCGGCTACGACAACTCGCCCCAGATGCTCGACCGGGCCCGGCAGTACGCCGGCCCCACCCCCGGCGGCGGCCACCTCGACCTCGCCCCCGCCGACGCCCGTACCTGGACCCCCGACGAGCCGTTCGACCTCCTCGTCAGCAACGCCACCCTCCAGTGGGTCCCCGGCCACGTCGACCGCTTCCCCGACTGGATCGGCAGGCTCGCCGCCGGCGGCACCCTCGCCTTCCAGGTGCCCGGCAACTTCGACGCCCCCAGCCACCGCCTGATGCGCGAACTCGCCCACTCCCGGCGCTGGCGGGACCGCCTCGCCGGCGTCCTGCGCCACGACGACGCCGTCCTCACCCCCGAGGCCTACCTCGCCCACCTGACGGCCACCGGCTGCACCGCCGACGTGTGGGAGACGACGTACGTCCACCTGCTGGACGGCGAGGACGCCGTGCTGGACTGGGTGAAGGGAACGGGACTGCGCCCCGTACTGGCCGCCCTCGACGACGACCCGGCCGCCCGCGACACATTCGTCGAGGAGTACCGAACGGTCCTCCGCGCCGCCTACCCGACCGGACCGCACGGCACCCCCTTCCCGTTCCGCCGCGTCTTCGCCGTCGCCCGCAGGCCGGAGGAGTCGTGATCACCGCCGTCGACCACGTGCAGCTCGCCGCGCCGCCAGGCTCGGAGGAGACGCTGCGCGCCTTCTACGCGGGCGTCCTCGGCCTACGCGGGCGTCCTCGGCATGGCCGAGACCCTCAAGCCGCCCGCGCTCGCCGCCCGCGGTGGCTGCTGGTTCCAGGCCGGCACCGTCCGGCTCCACCTGGGGACCGAGCCCGGGTTCCGGCCGGCCCACAAGGCCCGTCCCGGGCACCGGGTCACCGGCATCGAGGCGTACGCCGCCCGGCTGGAGGCCCGGGGCGCGTCCGTCACCCGGCAAGATCCAAACGACACCCCCTGGCTGCCCGGCCACCGGCGCTTCTACTGCGCCGACCCGGTCGGTAACCGCCTGGAGTTCCTGGAGCCCGGCGAACGCTCCCGCCCGTGACGTCAGGCAGACCGGAACCCCGGCCGCTCCCCGCTGTCGGCCAGCCGCCGGGACGGGTCACGCCACACCCTCCTCGACCAGCGCGTCGATGGCGTCGCCGGACAGGCCCAGCTCGCCCAGGATGGCGCGCGTGTGCTCACCCAGCGCCGGTACGGCGTCCATGCGGGGCGCGTCCCCGGTCGGGCCCGGCGGAGCCAGCGCCGGGACCGGACCGGCCGGCGTCGCGACCTCGTGCCGGCGCCCGCGCGCGGCGAGCTGCGGGTGCTCCCACACCTCGGCGAGCGTGTTGACCCGGGCGCCCGCGACCGGCACCGCGCTGAGCAGCTCGATCGCCTCGGCGCTGGTCAGCTCCGCGAAACGGGCCGCGACGATCGCGCCGAGCGCCTCGCGGTGCGTGTCGCGGTCCGCGTTGGTGGCGTAGTGCGGATGGTCGGCGAGGTCGGGACGGTCCAGGAAGCCGGCGCAGAAGCCGCGCCATTCCCGCTCGTTCTGCACCGCCATCAGGACGGTCTTCCCGTCGCCCGCCGTGTACGGGCCGTACGGGTGGATCGTCGCGTGCGCGGCACCCGCGCGGGGCGGCGGCTCTCCGCCGTCGTACGCGTAGTAGAGGGGGAAGCCCATCCACTCCACGGTGGCCTCTAGCATCGACACGTCCAGGTGCGTGCCCCGGCCCGTCCGCCCACGCTCCAGCAGCGCGCCAAGGATCGAGCTGTAGGCGTACATGCCGGCCGCGATGTCCGACACCGGAATGCCCACCTTGGCCATCTCGTCCGGCGTGCCCGTGACGGACAGCAGCCCCGACTCGGACTGCACCAGCAGGTCGTACGCCTTGCGCCCCTCGTAGGGTCCGGGAGCGCCGTAGCCCGAGATGTCGCACACGATCAGCTCCGGGTGGAGCGCCCGCAGCTCCTCGGCGCCCAGCCCCGCCCGCGCCGCCGCCCCCGGCGCCAGGTTCTGGAGGAACACGTCGGCGCCCGCGATCAGCCGGAGCAGCGCGTCCTTGCCGCGCGGGTCCTTGATGTCCAGGGTGAGGGACTCCTTGCTGCGGTTCGCCCACACGAAGTGCGAGCTGAGCCCCTTCACGCGGGAGTCGTAGGCGCGGGCGAAGTCCCCCGTGCCGGGGCGCTCCACCTTGATCACCCGGGCGCCGAGGTCGGCGAGCTGACGGCTTGCGTACGGTGCGGCGATCGCCTGTTCGAGCGAGACGACCGTGATTCCGCGCAGCGGCTGCATCTGTGTTCTCTCCGGTACCGGTGGCTGCGAGTCAGCTCTTGCGGTGCCCTATCAGCCGGGGCTTGGGCTCCAGGCCGTCCAGGCCGTGCCACGCCAGGTTCACCAGGTGCGCGGCCACCTCCGCCTTCTTCGGCTTGCGCACGTCCAGCCACCACTGGCCGGTCAGCGCCACCATGCCGACCAGCGCCTGCGCGTACAGCGGGGCCAGCTTGGCGTCGAAGCCGCGGTTCTTGAACTCGCGGCCCAGGATGTCCTCCACCTGGGTGGCGATGTCGGAGATGAGCGAGGCGAAGGAGCCCGTCGACTGCGGGATGGGGGAGTCGCGGACCAGGATGCGGAAGCCGTCCGTGTACTCCTCGATGTAGTCCAGGAGCGCGAAGGCGGCCTGCTCGCACAGCTCACGCGGGTGGCCGGCGGTCAGCGAGCCGGTGACCATGTCGAGCAGCCGCCGCATCTCGCGGTCCACCACCACCGCGTACAGCCCCTCCTTGCCGCCGAAGTGCTCGTACACCACCGGCTTGGAGACCCCGGCCTTCGCCGCGATCTCCTCCACCGACGTGCCCTCGAAGCCCTTCGCCGCGAACAGGGTGCGGCCGATCTCCAGCAACTGCTGGCGGCGCTCGGCACCGGTCATCCGGGTGCGACGCGCGCGCCTGGGCTTCTCGTTGCTTGGGGTGCTGCTGGAGTCGGTCGCCACGCCGTCAATCATGCCGCCTTCGCGGTCTCCTTCCGGCGGCGGGCGCCGTCCTGCTCGGTGTTGCGGCGCGAATCGATACGCGAGCGTGACGGCCAGCGCACGTCGTACGCCCATCCGAACGCCTCGAACCAGCGGATCAGCCGCGCGGACGAGTCGAGCTGACCGCGCATGACCCCGTGCCGCGCCGAGGTCGGGTCGGCGTGGTGCAGGTTGTGCCAGGACTCGCCGCAGGACAGCACCGCCAGCCACCACACGTTGCCCGAGCGGTCCCGCGACTTGAAGGGGCGCTTGCCCACCGCGTGGCAGATCGAGTTGATCGACCAGGTCACGTGATGCAGCAGCGCCACCCGGACGAGCGAACCCCAGAAGAACCCGGTGAACGCGCCCCACCACGACATCGTGACCAGCCCGCCGATCAGCGCGGGCAGGGCCAGCGACAACAGCGTCCACAGGACGAACTGGCGGGAGATGGCGCGCAGCGCCGGGTCCTTGATCAGATCCGGCGCGTACTTCTCCTGCGACGTCTGCTCCTCGTCGAACATCCATGCGATGTGGGCCCACCACAGGCCCTTCATCAGGGCCGGCACCGTCTCCCCGTACCGCCACGGCGAGTGCGGGTCGCCCTCGTCGTCGGAGAACTTGTGGTGCTTGCGGTGGTCGGCCACCCAGCGGACCAGTGGCCCCTCGACCGCCATCGAGCCCGCGACCGCCAACGCGATCTTCAGGGGCCGCTTCGCCTTGAAGGAGCCGTGGGTGAAGTGGCGGTGGAAGCCGATCGTGATGCCGTGGCAGCCGAGAAAGTAGAAGAAGACCAGCAGACCCAGGTCCAGCCAGCTCACGCCCCACCCCCACGCCAGCGGCACCGCCGCCACCAGCGCGAGGAACGGGACGGCGATGAACAGCAGCAGGGTGATCTGCTCGATCGACCGTTTCCGCTCACCACCCAGCGTGGCGGAGGACCCGGCGGCGTCGCCGGAGGGCTGCGGAGCGTCTGGGATCACATCGGAACTCGTGGTCATGCGCGTCCCCTGGGGGGTCGAGGGTGGTGTCCGGTGCCGGGCCTCGGGAACCATGCACACTTTCCTACGGTTCCGTAACCTACGGCGACGTAAGTATGGCAGCGCGGTGCCGCGCGGCAAGAGCCCGAGAACCTGCGCGTCCGGGCCGACACCTATCCTGGGAGTCGGTCGGACAGCGCGGTCCGCTCTGAATATTTCCCGGACGTCCGGCCCGTAAGCGGCGCCCGCCGCGCGAGACGCCGTCCGGGTTCCCTCCAGATGAGCTTCAACACTGCAAGGAGCCGCACCTGTGAGCAGTGCCGACGACCAGACCACCACGACGACCAGCAGCGAACTGCGAGCCGACATCCGCCGGCTGGGCGACCTCCTCGGAGAGACCCTCGTGAGGCAGGAAGGCCCCGAGCTGCTGGAACTCGTCGAAAAGGTGCGCCGACTCACCCGAGAGGACGGCGAGGCCGCCGCGGAACTGCTGCGCGGCACCGAACTGGAGACCGCGGCCAAGCTGGTCCGCGCCTTCTCCACCTACTTCCACCTCGCCAACGTCACCGAGCAGGTGCACCGAGGCCGTGAGCTGGGCGCCAAGCGCGCCGCCGAGGGCGGACTGCTCGCCCGCACGGCCGACCGCCTCAAGGACGCCGACCCCGAGCACCTGCGGGAGACCGTCCGCAACCTCAACGTGCGCCCCGTCTTCACCGCGCACCCCACCGAGGCCGCACGCCGCTCCGTCCTCAACAAGCTGCGCCGTGTCGCCGCCCTCCTGGACACCCCGGTCATCGAGTCCGACCGGCGCCGCCTCGACACCCGCCTCGCCGAGAACATCGACCTCGTGTGGCAGACCGACGAACTCCGCGTCGCCCGCCCCGAGCCCGCCGACGAGGCCCGCAACGCCATCTACTACCTGGACGAGCTGCACGCGGGCGCCGTCGGCGACGTCCTGGAGGACCTGACCGCGGAACTGGAGCGGGCCGGCGTCAAGGTCCCCGACGACACCCGCCCCCTCACCTTCGGCACCTGGATCGGCGGCGACCGCGACGGCAACCCCAACGTCACCCCCCAGGTCACCTGGGACGTCCTGATCCTCCAGCACGAGCACGGCATCAACGACGCCCTGGAGATGATCGACGAGCTGCGCGGCTTCCTCTCCAACTCCATCCGCTACGCCGGCGCCACCGAGGAACTCCTCACCTCCCTCCAGGCCGACCTCGACCGGCTCCCCGAGATCAGCCCCCGCTACAAGCGGCTCAACGCCGAGGAGCCCTACCGGCTCAAGGCCACCTGCATCCGGCAGAAGCTGGAGAACACCAAGCAGCGCCTCGCCAAGGGCACCTCCCACGAGGACGGCCGCGACTACCTCGGCACCGCCGAACTCCTCGACGACCTGCGCATCATCCAGGCCTCCCTCAGGGAACACCGCGGCGGACTCTTCGCCGACGGCCGCCTCGCCCGCACCATCCGCACCCTGGCCGCCTTCGGCCTCCAGCTGGCCACCCTGGACGTCCGCGAGCACGCCGACGCCCACCACCACGCGCTCGGCCAGCTCTTCGACCGGCTCGGCGAGGAGTCCTGGCGCTACGCCGACATGCCCCGCGAATACCGCGCCAAGCTCCTCGCCAAGGAGCTGCGCTCCCGGCGTCCGCTGGCGCCCACCCCGGCGCCCGTCGACGCGCCCGGCGAGAAGACCCTCGGCGTCTTCCAGACGGTCAGGCGCGCCCTGGAGGTCTTCGGCCCCGAGGTCATCGAGTCCTACATCATCTCGATGTGCCAGGGCGCCGACGACGTCTTCGCCGCCGCCGTGCTCGCCCGCGAGGCCGGCCTGATCGACCTGCACGCCGGCTGGGCGAAGATCGGCATCGTGCCGCTCCTGGAGACCACCGACGAGCTGAAGGCCGCCGACACCATCCTGGACGACCTGCTCGCCGACCCCTCCTACCGGCGCCTGGTCGCGCTGCGCGGAGACGTCCAGGAGGTCATGCTCGGCTACTCCGACTCCTCCAAGTTCGGCGGCATCACCACCTCCCAGTGGGAGATCCACCGCGCCCAGCGCCGCCTGCGCGACGTCGCCCACCGCTACGGCGTACGGCTGCGCCTCTTCCACGGCCGCGGCGGCACCGTCGGCCGCGGCGGCGGCCCCACCCACGACGCGATCCTCGCCCAGCCCTGGGGCACCCTGGAAGGCGAGATCAAGGTCACCGAGCAGGGCGAGGTCATCTCCGACAAGTACCTCATCCCGTCGCTGGCCAGGGAGAACCTGGAACTGACCGTCGCGGCCACCCTCCAGGCGTCCGCGCTGCACACCGCGCCCCGCCAGTCCGACGAGGCCCTCGCCCACTGGGACGCCGCCATGGACGTCGTCTCCGACGCCGCCCACACCGCGTACCGGTCACTCGTCGAGGACCCCGACCTGCCGGCGTACTTCCTGGCCTCCACGCCGGTCGACCAGCTCGCCGACCTGCACCTGGGCTCGCGGCCCTCGCGCCGCCCCGGCTCGGGCGTCTCGCTCGACGGACTCCGGGCCATCCCCTGGGTGTTCGGCTGGACCCAGTCGCGGCAGATCGTCCCCGGCTGGTTCGGCGTCGGCTCCGGCCTCAAGGCACTGCGCGAGGCGGGCCTGCGGCAGGAGGGCGACACCGTCCTCGAAGAGATGCACCAGCAGTGGCACTTCTTCCGCAACTTCATCTCCAACGTCGAGATGACCCTCGCCAAGACCGACCTGCGCATCGCCCAGCACTACGTCGACACCCTCGTCCCCGACGAGCTCAAGCACGTCTTCGACGCCATCAAGGCCGAACACGAGCTGACCGTCACCGAGGTCCTGCGCATCACCGGCGAGACCGAACTGCTCGACGCCGACCCCGTCCTCAAGCAGACGTTCACCATCCGCGACGCCTACCTGGACCCCATCTCCTACCTCCAGGTCGCCCTCCTCGGCCGCCAGCGAGAGGCCGCCGCCGCCGGCACGGAACCCGACCCGCTCCTCGCCCGGGCCCTGCTCCTCACCGTCAACGGCGTGGCAGCGGGCCTGCGCAACACCGGCTGACCGCAACCCCGTACACAAACGGTGCCCCCGCGCTCACCAAGAGCCCGGGGGCACCGCCATGCCGTACACGGGAAACTCACACCGCGAAGAACGCCGCCGTCAGCAACGCCACACCCGCCCCGGCCATCGCCCACGCCACCCGCGTCCGCCGCAACCCCCCGGCCACCACCACCGACGCCAGCAGCAGCGCCCCGCCCAGCGGCACCCACGCGTACAGCACCCCAGCCGGACCGGACCGCACCACCTCGTCGCTCCCCGGCTTCACCACCACCGCGTACGTCCGCCCCTCGGCCACGGCGACCGAGTCCTCGATGACGACCCGCTCCCGCTCCCGCGACCCCGCCGACACCGGCGCGTACGGCCCGCTGCACGAACCGTCATCGCACCCCGTCACCTCGACCGTGCCCTGCTCCCGCCCCTTGGTCAGCAGCACATGCTGCGCCGTACCCCACGACGCCCACACACCCGCGATCAGGATCAGCGCCGCGACCGTGCCCATCGCCGCGATCCGGCCGAACCGCAGCACGGCGTACGAGGCCCGACGGGAACCAGGGGCGGCGGCGGAGGCAGGCATGGCCGGGATCATTGGCCATACCTGAGCACTCGGTCAACTCCAGTGAAGGACGAGTCGGCCCAAGCCCGTAAACATCGGCCATGAACGCGGGCGATTGGGATGATGTGCGCCCATTTCCGGTCAAAGACGCAGTGTCCAGGAGCGCGCTCGAAGTGACAGGCCCCGAAACGCGTCCACGCGATGCCCGGCAGCGGGTCCTATATCGCTGTTGAGCCCTTGAGCGAGTCAGCGCGGCGTGAGGGCCAGCAGCTTCGCGATCCACTCGTCGAAGTGGGGGCAGGCGTCTCGTAGAGCGGCCAGACCCAGGTCCATCACCGCAACCGGGCCATCCTGTGTTTTCACATACCTCGGATGCAGCTTGAGGATCCGCTTGGAGGGAGCTGTCTCAGGTCCGTCGTTCACGCTCTCGGGCCCCCCGGCTTGCTCGGCCTGCCGCTTGAGCTCATGAGCCAGTGCCGGGTCGTCGGCCCAGTCCCCGAGCTGCTCCGCCGCAGCGAAGACCCAGGTCTCAGTCTCGTGCAGGACAACATGGGGAAGAAAGCGGGGATGGCCCATGTGTTCCACCAGGCGCCGCTCGACATGCGTCACCTTGTCCACGACCGAGCCGGACGGCCGGTCCGACATCCCCGGGCTGTCCTGAGGAAGGCCGTAGTAGTCGAGAAGAGTGGTGACCGCCGCCCAGTGAGTGGAGGCCAACAACTTGTGCAGGTCCTTCTCGATCTTCGCCCACTTGCTGACCCCGCCCTTACCCGCGGGACCACCCGCCGGCATCCGGGTCATCAGGATGGTCGGCACCAGGCAGATACCGAACGCCGCCAGTTCGGGTGCGAGGAAGTCGTTGACCATGTTCTCCTCGGTCTGTCCCTCGCACAGCACCCCCACCATGATCATTCCGAGTGGCTCCGCAGCGGCAGCTCCGGCGAGGGCCTGCCGCCCAGCACGTTCTTCTCCCACAGCTCCCCGAGGGAGTAGTCCTCCAGCCACCCCTGGAGCTCCTCGGGCGCCGGGCGTCTCAGTTCCGTCGCTCCTCCCTCGCGTTCCACCACCACGATGTCGTCGAGAGAGAACTGGTTCAGAAGCGTCACGGACTGCGTGGCGATCACGATCTGGCTGCGTACTGCGGCCGACCGAAGCATGTCCGACAACTGGACGATCGCGTACGGGTGCAGCCCGAGTTCCGGCTCGTCGAGTGTGAAGAGGGCCGGCGGATCGGGCTGGAGGAGCAGAACGCACAGGCAGATGTACCGCAAGGTGCCGTCCGAGAGCGCTTCTGCGGGAAACACCGCGTCGACGCCCTCCTGCATCCAGCGCAGGCGGATCCTCCCGCCCGGCTCCTCGTTCAGCAAGAAGTCCCGGAAGAACGGCGCCACTGATTTGATGGCCCGCACGATGCGCCGGTAGGACTTCGGTTCACCCTCACGCAGCCGCAACAGGAACGCCGCAAGGTTCGCCGCATCGGGCCGCAGCGCGTCGTTGTCCGCCGCGTACCCGAACTGTTTGACGGGCGCCTCACGGCTGGTGTCCTGGAAGTGGAAGACCCGACAGCCGGCGAGGATGTTGCGCACCGGTCCCGCCAGACGCGAGAGCTGTTCCTCCTCCTTCTGTCGCAGCAGCGATTCCCGGTGTCCGCGGCCGAAACTTTCCTCCATCGGGAGACCAGGGCCCGGTTCGTGGAAATGCCCCTTTTCCTCTGCGAACACGAAACTGTCGTTCGCCGCGTGAACGAGGTGCGCCTCATAGCGGTACGGGGGAGCGCCGACCTTGAGCCGGATACCCTTCTCGGTACCGCGCCCTGCGAACTGAAGGGCCTGGGCACCACCATGGATACCCACCTGGAGCGCCAGGTCACCGTCCGCCATCCACCCCAGCAGCTCGAGCGCGCCGACGACGTTGCTCTTGCCCGCCCCGTTGGCACCCACCAGGACGGTCACGCCATCACCCAGCTCCAGCGTGCTGGATTGAATGGAGGTGTACCCCTCGACGGTCACCTCTGAGAGCTTGTACGACGGCATGGCCCAACCCTAGGTCAGGGCTTCGGGCCGTGGGGGAGCAGAGCGCCAACAGATGATCTGTTGTGTTCGCTTGTCCACAGGATGCCGGTGCATGGTGCAGGTCCGTCGGGCCTGGTCGATAGGCTGGACCACCTGCTGTAATCCGGCCACCGGCAGGAAACCGGCGAGATACGGACGAGATACGACCAGATACGGAAAGGGGCGTCGCGGTCATGCGAGACGGCAGGTGGACCACTGTCACCGAGTCGCAGTTCCAGCACGAGCGCAACGGACTGCTGTATCTCAAGGAGCGGCTCCCGGACAACGAGCCCTACCGTGCCTGGTCGAACTTCACCTTCACCGCTCACAGCGGCCATGTCCGCGAGGTCGACCTGCTGGTCGCCGCCCCGGCCGGTCTCTTCCTGGTCGAGCTGAAGAACTGGCAGGGCACGGTCAGCTCCTCGGGAGCGAGCTGGGTGCAGACGCTCTCCGACGACCGTACCCGCATCCACCGCAATCCCCGCCACCTCGCCAACCAGAAGGCGAAGGAACTCAAGGGCCTGCTCAGGGATGCCCTGCAGAGGACCGATCCCCGGCGCCATGTCCCCTACATCCAGGAACTGATCTTCTTCACCGACCCTGGACTGCGCATTCGCCTCGCGCCCAACGACCTGGCGGGCGTCTTCGGCAAGACCGGCCACAGCGGGCTCGACGACGTCCTCGCCGAGCTCCAGCGCCCGGTTCGCGACATCAAGTCGGGCATCGACCGCCAGTTCTCCCGAGGGCTCGGCAAGCTCCTGGCCGAGGTGGGCATCGGCCGTTCCGACGCCGAGTTCCACGTCGGCACCTACCGGCTGGACCGCACTCCCTTCGACACCGGATCGAACTGGGCCGACTACCTCGGCCGCCACGACTCCCTGAGCAAGACCCGCCGCGTGCGCATCTACCTGCGCGAACGAGGAGCCGACCGGCAGGCCCGCGAGTCCATCAGCCACACCGCCGAGCGCGAGGCACGCGCGCTGGAGGGCCTCAGGCACCCGGGCCTGGTCGCCTTGGAGAACTTCGACGAGAACGGCCACAGCGCCGGCCCCGCCCTCCTGTACGCCTACCACCCGCGCACGCTCCGCCTGGACGACTACCTCCTCCAGTACGGAGCGAAGCTCGACGCCCAGGCACGTGCCGCCCTCCTGCGCCGCCTGGCCGAAACGGTCCACTACGCGCACCGGCACCTCCTCTTCCACCGCGCTCTGCACGCCCGGGCCGTCCACGTCCTGCCCGGCCCGCGTACCGGGACCGGCCGCGAGGAGGACCGCTGGCTCAACCCAGTACTCCAGATCGCCGAATGGCAGACGGCGGTCCGCCACCCCCGCCCGCAGGGCGCCCCGGGAGGCTCCGGCGGAACGCTGAGTAGCGGCCACGAGATAATCCCGTCGAACAACCTCGCCGCGTACGTCTCCGAGGCCGCCGACCCCTACCTCGCCCCCGAGGTGACCGCGAAGTCTCCGGACCCCACCGCCCTCGACGTCTTCGGGCTCGGCGTGCTCGGCTACCTGATCTTCACCGGCAGGCCGCCGGCGAGCAGCCAGGCCGAACTGGGCGCCAGACTCGAACAGGGCCGCGGACTCGTGCCCTCCGCTGTGGCCGACGGCCTGACCAAGGACGTCGACCAGATCGTCCAGGACGCCACGGCCTTCGACCCGTACGCCCGCATCCGCACCGCCGCGGAATTCCTCGAGTGGCTCGACGTCGTCGAACACGGGCTCAAGCCCACGAAGCCCGGGACACAGCCGGCCCCCGAAGCCCATGCCGAAGAGGGTGACCCGCTGGAGGCCGCCCCGGATGACGTCATCGGCGGCCGCTTCCGCATCAGACGGAGCCTGGGCCAGGGCTCCACCTCCCGCGCCCTACTCGCCGATGACCTCGAACGCGACAACGCACCCGTCGTCCTCAAGATCGCCCGCAAGGACAAGTACGCCGAGGCGCTGCGCCGCGAAGCCGACGTCCTGTCCAGATTGCGCAACGACTCCAAGGTCATCCACCCGGCCCTGCCCGAGCCGATCCGTATCGGCCCGCGCACCGTCCTCGTACTCGACCACGCGGGCGACCGCACCGTCGCCCGCCAGCTGCGCGAGCGCGGCCCGCTCCTCACCGACCAGCTGGAGACCTACTCCACCTACCTCTTCGCCGCCGTCGACTTCCTCGACGGCGAAGGTGTGTGGCACCGCGACCTCAAGCCCGACAACATCGCCATCCGGGTACGCCGCAACGGCACCCGGCAACTGGTCCTCTTCGACTTCTCCCTCGCCGGCCTCGACGTGGACACCGTCCGGGCCGGCACCGAGGGCTATCTCGACCCGTTCGTCGAGAACATCACCCGGGGCCGCTACGACGCCCACGCCGAGTGGTACGCCCTGGCCGTCACCCTTCACGAGATGGCCTCCGGAGAGCTGCCTCAGTGGGGCGACGGCTCCGTCCTCGCACGCCAGACCGACCCCAAGAAGTGGCCCCACCCCAAGATCGCCTCCGAGGCCTTCGACTCGGCCCTCCGCGACGGCCTCACCGACTTCTTCGCACGCGCCCTGCACCGAGACCACCGCAAGCGGTTCCCCGACCTGAAGGAGATGCAGCGCGCCTGGCAGCGCGTCTTCGCCCTCGCCGACCTGCCCGTCCAGGGCCGTACCGGCGGCCACCCCGAGGACACCTCCTCGTCGGCCGGCGCGCTGCCCGTCGGTGAGCTTCCGCCCCTCGACCCCGCGGCGGACGAGGACGCCCGGGAGGACGCCGCGGCCAAGGCCGGCCGCGACACCGCACTCCTCGTGGCGGGCCTGTCCCTCAGAGCGGTCTCCTTCCTCAACGGCCTGGACGTCCACAGCGTCGGCGACCTCCTCGACTACTCAACCCGTCGGCTCGTCAACCGCCCCGGCCTCGGCGCCCGTACCCGCGACGAGATCAACCGCCGCATCAAGCAGTGGCGCCTCGCCCTCGACGTCCGCCAGCCCTCCCCACTCTCCCCGGCCGAACGCGGCGACTCCGCGGAGGAGATCGCCGAGGCACGCTCGGAGCAGCGCGAGGAGGGCAGCGACCTGCCCTTGCGCCGCCTCTCCCTCGACGCCCTCGTCACCCTCCTGGTGCCCAAGCCGGCCCCCCGGGGGCGCAACGCCACCGAGGTCGAGGCGGTGCGGCTGCTGCTGCGACTCCCCGGCGAAAAGGGGGACCTGCCCGACAAGCTGCCCAGCTGGCCCCTGAACAAGTCCGTCGCCCCGCTGACCAGTGACCAGGTCACCGAGGGCCGCATCGCCCAGATCCTCGGCGCCCAGCGCAAACGCTGGGGCCGGGACCCGGCGCTCGTCACCCTGCGCGACGAGCTTCTCGACATACTGGCCACCATGGGCCGGGTCGCCTCGGCGACCGAACTCGCCGAAGCCCTCATCGGCCGCCGCGGTACCTCCCAGGCCGACCCCAGGGTGCGGCGCGCCCTCGGCATGGCCGCCGTTCGGGCCGCGTGCGAGGTCGACTGGGGGATGACCCCGCGCCGCCTGCGCAGCCGCCGCCACGGCGAGACCGGCGACAACCGACTGCTGCTGGCCCTGGAGGTCGACGAGGACAAGGACGCCCCGGACACGCCCTCGGCCCCCGCCCTCCTCAACTACGCCGACCGGCTCGGCAAGGCGGCCGACGCACTGGCCGCACGCGACACCCTCGCCGGCCCAGGCACCGTGCTGGAACAGATCGTCGCGGCGGACACCGCGTTCCGGGCCCACTGGCCCGAGGCTCAGATCAGCATGGACGAGGCCCGCATGGTCACCCTGGCGGCCGCGGCCTCCCAGGACGCGGCCGCCAACGCCCGCCTGGAGATCTACGCCCGTTCCCTGGAGCCCGTACGAGCCCTCCGTCTCTCCCAGGCCGGCCTGCTGCTGCCACTGGCGGGCAAGTCGGACGACGAGCAGGAAGGGCTGACCGTCGAACAGATCCGCGACCGGGTCCGCGCCCGCTTCCCCGACCTGTCCAGCCTTCCGGACGACCGGGTCCTGCTCGGCCGCCTGCTGCGGCAGGCCGGTTTCGAGCTGGAGTGGCGTACGAGCAGGAGGCGTCCGCGCGGCTGGTTCGTACCCAGGCGGGAGTCCACCGGCGGCGACGTCACCTCGGTCGTCACGCAGCGACGCCCCAGCCGGATCACCCGCACCGACCACTGGACGGCGCGCGATCCGGAACAGCGGGCCCGCCTGAAGGCCAGGGCCCAGTTGCAGGAGTCCGGCGGCCGTCCCGGCTTCCGGCTCCTCACGGTCCGCTTCGACGACCAGCGCCTCGCCCTGCGGACCCTCACCGAGCAGGGACGCGAGTGGCGGGCCGAACCCGTCGACGTCAGCGCCCTCTTCCTGACCTCCCTGCGCCGCCTGGTCGAGGCCCGTCCCCGGCCCACCTGGGAGACCATCCTGGAGGCGGACAACGCGGAACCGGGATCGCGGGACGCGCTGAAGTTCGGCGAGTACACGGCCGCCGCGTGGCGCGACGTGGAGAGGGACATCCTGGCCGTCCTGGAGGCTCCGGCGGACTCTGGCACCGGCTCCGACGCGGCGGCGGATGAGGTCGACGCAGAGGTCGGCCGCCGCCCGGTGCTCCTGCACGACGCCTCAGTCATGGCCCGCTACGGAGGCATGGGCGTCCTCCAGCGGCTGGCCGACCTGGCCCGCCGGGGCGGCCCGGGCGGGCGCGGCCTCTGGCTGCTCAGCCCGCTCACGGACCAGACGGCAGGACCCCGGCTGGACGCCATGACCGTGCCGATCGAGGACCGCGAGGAGTGGATCAGCCTCAATCACGCCTGGGTGGTCAACGACCCGGGGGAGGAGCAACTGGCGTAACGCCTGCTCCCGTTCCCCTCGCCCGGATCGCTCGCCTCCGCTCAGTTCCGCCCCGCCGGGTCCGGCGGAAGGGCCCGGCTCCGGGCGTTCGCGGCGGCCACGGAAGCGCGCAGCCGCTCGGCGGAGGAAGCGGCGCGGACGTGCGCCGGGTCCGCGTCCCACTCCCGGCCCCCGCCGACCGGCCGCAGCTGGAGGTACGTGCCGACCCGGTCCATGACGACCCCGGTCCGGTTCGTGCGCTCGTCGACTACGACCGTTCCGGTGGTGGGTGGTGGTGCGGTCACCTGGCCCCGCCGCTGCCGGGTCCGTTGCCGTTGCTGGTGCTCGGGCGGGCGGCTGCTTCCCGTACGTCCGCCACGTCGGTGAGTAGGACGGTCAGACGGTGAGCCGTGGACAGGTTCACCCGCCCCAGCTCCAGGAGTGGACGGTGGACGGTGGTCGTCGTGCAGGACGCCAGGTCCGGCCCGAGGGAGGGCAGGGTGATGCCGTGCCGTGCGAGGGCGGCGCTGAGCTCGTCGGATACGGCGAGTGCGGAGGCGAGGGGGTTGTCCGGGAAGGGACAGACGAACGGGGCGGCCGGGAGGGCGTGTTCGGTTCGGGTACGGGTGGGGTGATTGTCGCTGTTCATGCTCACAGCGTGCCTGCGTGGGGCTACGCTCAGTAGAGGTCGCGTGCCAGCAACGGAGTTGCGGGCAGCATGCGGCACTTGGCCCCGCGGAATCGGCGGGTACGCACATGGATACCGCAAGGGGGCACAGCCGATGGCCGGCCGACAGAACCGTAATCAGGACCTGGACCCGTTCACCTCGCCGAGGACGTTCTTCGGCAGCGAGCTCCGCCGGGCCCGCGAGGCCGCCGGCCTCTCCCAGGACCAGCTCGGCGAGCGGGTCTTCTGCTCCGGCACGTACATCGGCCAGTTCGAGTCGGCGACGAGGCGACCACAGCCGGACCTGTCCAAGCTCCTCGACGACGTCCTCGACACGGGCGAGCACTTCCAGCGCCTGTGCGAACTGGCCCGCAAGTCCAAGCACGCCGACTACTTCGCGGACGCGGCGGAACTGGAGACCCGAGCCAAGACGATCAGCGAGTATGCGCCGATGCTGGTGCCGGGCTTGTTGCAGACGGAGGGGTATGCGCGGGCGTTGACCAGTGCCGCGCAACGATTTGAGTCGCGTGAGGTGGTAGAGGCACTGGTGCAGGCCCGACTGGAGCGGCAAGCGATCCTTGCCGACCCCCTTGCTCCACTGCTGTGGATCGTTCTGCACGAGGCCGTACTGCGCGTAAGAGTCGGGGGTGCCGACGCCATGGCCGAGCAGTTGATGCGCCTGGTAGAGATGGCTGACACCAACCGCAGGGTGCTGGTCCAAGTGCTGCCCTTTGAGGCTGGCGCAGACGCCTTCCTCAACGGCACAACGATCCACATGACCTTCACTGACGCACCGGCCGTGACGTATGTGGAGAGCGCGTATACAGGTCAACTCATTGAGGAACCAGCGGTGGTTGCCCAGTATCAGAGGGCCTACGATCTGACGAGGGCTGCTTCGCTGTCGCCGGAAGCGTCCCTCTCCCTGATCGAGTCGGCGGCGAAGGACTTCGCGACTCAATGACATCGACGTCTGATCTACACACAGTAACTTGGCGCAAGTCGTCCTACAGCAACGGCGACGGCGGCGCATGCGTCGAGGTGGCTACCGGCTGCCTGGGCACAGTGCCGATCCGCGACAGCAAGATCGCGGCAAGCCCTGTCGTTGTCGTCTCCAACGATGGGTGGTCGGCCTTCCTGGACGCCGTCAAGGGCGAGCCCGACACCTTGTCTTGATCCTGCACCCATCACACTTCGTACAAGCCCTGTCACTCAGCTGAGAGACAGGGCTTCGTCGTGGTGAAATGGATGCTTGTGCGCCCTACGGCGCCTTCCGTGATCAAACACCTCAACTGTTGGTGGGCTCAGTGATTGACAGCGCGCGTCTGCTCAAGGACTTGCAGAAGCAGGTAGCCGAGGCCGAGACGGACCTCCGGGCTCAACTTGGGAGGCTCCCTGAGGTCGCGAAGCGTCTGCGCGCCGAATATGACGCAGCTTTCAAAGTGGGCAGGACGTCGGCAGCGGCTCCTCGCTGGATCGATGAACGGGTGACCCAGTCCGCCGTGGCATGGGTGCTTGGAACGGTTTTCGTCCGTTTCTGTGAAGACAATCTTCTTCTCCGGGATCCTTTCCTGGCGGGGGCGACGGCAGAACGGCAAGTCCATGCCCAGGAGCTGCATGATCAATTCATCAGGAAAGATCCTTCACGAACTCACCGCAATTGGCTGCTAGCTGCTTTTGGTGAGATTGGCTCGTCGCAAGTCGGGCGAATGCTTTTCGATACTAATCACAATCCTCTATATCAGATCCCGCTCTCTAATGAAGGTGCCAAAAGGGTGATTGATTTCTGGCGCCTTCATGAAGAGTTGGGGGATGGTGGAACGGGCATTGTCCATGACTTCAGGGACCCCGATTGGAGTACGCGTTTCCTGGGGGACCTATACCAGGATCTATCTCAAGAGGCAAAGGATAAGTATGCTCTTCTGCAGACTCCTGAATTTGTGGAAGAATTCATTCTAGATCGGACTCTAGACAAGGCGCTTAAGCAGGTTGGGTATGAATCTGTCAGGATGATCGATCCTACGTGCGGCTCCGGGCACTTCCTTCTGGGCGCCTTTCAGCGAATTTTGGGGGAGTGGGAGAGGAAAGCGCCAAGCGATGATGTTCACGTCCGAGTGGAGGGAGCGCTAAATTCTATCCATGGTGTCGATATCAACCCTTTCGCGGTTGCGATTGCTCGATTCCGCTTGTTGGTTGCAGCCCTAAAGGCGGCTAACGTGACGAGCTTGCGGGAAGCGGCAAGTTACAAGTGGCCAATTCATATCGCGACAGGTGATGCTCTCCTTAAGTCCCAGCAGGGGAAATTGTTTGACGATGAAGATGAGTCCGGCGAGACGGAAGGAGAAGGAGGGTATGAGTTCTGGTTTGAAACGGAAGATCTGTCTGAACACCTGGATATCCTCAAGCCTGGAAGCTACCATGTCGTTGTTGGGAATCCTCCGTATATTGCAGTAGAAGATCCGGGGGCGAGGGCTACCTATCGCAGGCTTTACAAGAACGTTTGTCACGGAAAATATGTATTGTCAGTGCCTTTTATGCAGCGCTTCTTTGAACTCGCCGTTCATGACCAGCAACAAGGGGGGGCGAGGTCCGGTTACGTCGGTCAGATCACATCGAACTCTTTCATGAAACGAGAGTTTGGGGAAAAACTAGTCGAATGGTACCTCGCCGATGCGGTGGACCTGACGGAGGTAATCGATTCTTCGGGGGCTTACATTCCTGGCCACGGCACCCCTACCGTGATGGTGATTGGCCGGAATCGGAAGGCCAAGTATGGTGCGCAAACGGTGCGGGCCGTCCGTGGGGTGCAGGGAGAACCGGAGATTCCGAAAGATCCGGCGCATGGTCTAGTTTGGCGTGACATTGTGAAACATATTGACACGCCAGGAAAGACCTCGGGGGCATGGGTATCTGTGGATGACCTGGAGCGAGGAAAGTATTTCTCCAAGCATCCTTGGATTCTTGCGGATGGGGGAGTTGAGGCTATTAGGGAGATTGAATATAGCTCACGAGCTCCCCTTCGGTCAATTTTGTCCCGCGATATCGGATTCGCGAGTTTCCCGGGGCAGGATGCTGCCTTTATTGCGAGTGGATCAGCATTTCAAAGCAGGAGCGTGGAGTACTCTAACCCTCTCATTGTTGGCGAACTCGTTCGCGACTGGGGAGTCAATTCGGGTGATTATGCGTTGGCTCCGTATGGAGATGACCTAAATCCGATTCCGTATGACGAAGGTTCTCGCTGGGGGAGGTTTCTTTGGCCAACTCGGCGGGTGCTTCGTGCGACTGTCGGCTTCAGTGGCGAGACGCTAAAAGAATCTAAAAATCCTTGGTGGTCCTGGTATCGATGGGTGAAGGATCGATACCAGAATTACCCGGTGGTTGTCTACGCTAATGTTGCTAGCCATAATAGCTTCATTTTGAACCGTGGTGGTAATCTGTTCAAAGAAACGGCCCCAGTGGTCAAGTTTCGGGATGATGTGCCTGAAACAACGAGATTGGGCGTTCTCGGTGCCCTCAATTCGTCCATCGCTTGCTTCTGGCTTAAGCAAGTGTGTCACAAGAAGGGGGGGAATGTAGGCGCTGGGGGAGGGAACTCAGATCAGCCATGGTCCTGGAGTTATCAGTTCAACGGAACGAATGTTCAAGAGTTTCCCCTTCCTGTGATGTACCCCCTCGCCCGGGCAACCGAACTGGACACCCTCGCCCAGCAGCTCGCTGTCGTAACTCCTTCCACCATCGCAGCCGACCTGGAGAATCCGCCCACGCCTGAATCCCTAGCAGAGGCAAAAAAAGAATGGCACCGCATCCGTGCCCGGATGATCGCTGTCCAGGAGGAGCTGGACTGGGAGGTCTACGGCATCTATGGGCTGCATGATGACCTCACGGCTCCTGAAGACTCGCTACCCGATGACGGTCTCGCCCTCGGCCAGCGAGCCTTCGAAATCGACCTCGGGAAACGCGTTGAAGAGCAGGGCGTCAAGACGGAATGGTTCCGGCGCCACAAGTCGAAAATGATCACCGAGATCCCGACCGACTGGCCCGAGGCGTCCGCCGCCGGCTCGAAGCCATGAAGAACTCGTCCGTGATCGGGCTCATCGAGCGCCCCGAGTACAAGCGGCGCTGGCTGACCGACGAGTGGGACGTCCAGCAGCAGGCGGCGCTCAAGGCGTGGCTGCTCGCCCGCATGGAGAGCCGGGAGCTTTGGTACGAGACGGACTACGACGGGACGGAGCGCCCTCGCACCCGCTCCCTCCCCGAGCTGGTCGACGACCTCACCCGTGACCACGACTTCGTGGCTGTCGCGGAGCTCTACGCGCCCGGCGAGGAGCTGTCCACGATCGTCCCCAAGCTGGTCGAGGATCAGCACGTGCCGTTCCTGGCGGCCCTGCGGTACACGGAGACGGCCCACAAGAAGAAGCGCGAGGTCTGGGAGCAGGTCTGGGAGCGGCAGCGGCAGGAGGACGCGGCCACTGCCGACGGTGACCACCTGAAGGCGATGGAGATCCGTGACGGCACGCCCGTGCCGCCGAAGTACACGACGGCGGACTTCCGCAAGGCCTCCTACGCCACCCAGCGCGGCGGCCTCGACGTCCCCAAGGAGCGGTTCATCTCCTACAGCCGCACCCTCAACCCGGCGATCGAGGTCCTGGGCTGGGGCGGCTGGGATCACCTGGAGCAGGCCGCGGCCCTCACCGAGACCATCGAGGCCCGTACGACCTCCGGAAACTGGGAGCGGGAGGACTTCATCCCCTACCTCGCCGGTCTGCTGGAGCTGCTGCCGTGGCTGAGGCAGTGGCACCCGGAGGACGCCGGCATGTTCGGGGAGGCGCTGCTGGACTGGCAGCGGGAGGAGGAGTTCGCGGTCACCGACGAGGAGCTGCGCGCCTGGCGCCCCGCCCGCAAGACGGCGAAGAAGGCCGCGGCCAAGCCCGCCGGCGGGAAGAGCCGGAAGGCGAAGGACTGACCGAGGAGACCCTCGCCGCCCCGGCGGAGTCCGGGGACAGAGACGACAGGTGAGTCGCCACCCCTCGCAGGGGCCCTTGCGAGGGGCCCCGCCCGACCCACCACCCCGCCCGCGCCCCGCTCACCCGCGCAAACCCGGCAGATCCGTGCGCCCCGCACGTTACGCTGAGGTATTCGGGTGACGCGGGCCGTCCGGGTCAGGCGGTCGGGCGTGCCGTGCGCGGGCAGTGCGGCGGTCGGGGCGCCGGTCAGATGGACCGGTGCTTGTGTGCGACACCCGGAGACAGGGGCGGACGGACCGGCGAGCGGAGCAACCGCTCGGGCCAGGCCGGGCGGCCGAGCGGGCCACACACGGGACACACGAGGAGTACGCGATGGCACACCCCACCCAGCCACTGCTGCGTGAGGTCATCGACATCCCCACCGTCAGTCACGAGAGTTTCGTGCTGAAACTCACCGAGGCGCTGGGCAGCGACGAAGAGCTCTCGAAGGCGCTGGACGCCTACGTCCTCACCGACAACCTCGTGGAGCGGTTCGGGGACGCCCTGTCCCTCATCGAGGCCGCGCTGACCAGCGGTAGCTCCAAGGCCGCCTACCTCCACGGCTCCTTCGGTTCCGGCAAGTCGCACTTCATGGCGGTGCTGGCCGCGCTGCTCGGCATCCAGGACCAGGCGTCGCTCAGGATGCGCGGGCACGAGAGCTTCGCCGGGGCCATGCGCGAGCACCCCTGGCTGCACCAAACGAAGTTCCTGCTCCTGCCCTTCCACATGCTCGACGGCAAGTCCCTCGAACAGAAGGTGCTCGGCGGCTACGTGGAGCACATCCGCCGCCTCCACCCCGAGGCCCCGATCCCGCAGGTCTACCGCACGGACGCACTGTTCGAGAACGTCCGCAGTCACCGGGAGCGGATGGGCGACGAGGCGTTCATCGACGGGCTGCCGGGCGGGGACGGCGAGGACAAGTGGGGCGACTCGGTCTTCTGGACGTCCGAGAAGCTGGACACCGCGCTCGCCGCAGAGCAGATGGACGAGGGCACCCTCAACGAGGTGGACCCGCAGTGGCACCGTGAGCCCGTCACCGCCGGCGGGCTGCGAGCCAAGCTGGTCTCCGACGCGCTCTCCACCTGGTTCGAGGGGCTCTTCCGGGACGCCGCCGAGGACCGGCAGGCGTTCGTCTCCCTCGACCGGGGCCTCGGCATCATCGCCGCGCACGCGAAGTCCCTCAACTACGACGGGCTCGTCCTCTTCCTCGACGAGTTGATCCTTTGGCTCGCCAACCGCATCCGGGACGAGAAGTTCGTCTCGGAGCAGGCCGCCAAGATCACCAATTTCGTGGAGGGCAGCGACGCCCGCCGGGCCATCCCGGTGATCTCCTTCATCGCCCGCCAGCGCGACCTGCGGGAACTGGTCGGCGACGAGGCCGTGCTCGGCTCGGCCGAGGTGTCCATCCAGGACACCCTCTCCCTGGCAGACGACCGGTTCCGTACGATCCCGCTGCCCGACAGCGACCTGCCGGCGATCGCGCACGCGCGGCTGCTGCAGCCCCGCAAGGAGGTGCCCGACGCGAAGGCCCGCATCGACCAGGCCTTCGCCAACATCAAGCGCGTCAAGCCCGACGTGTGGGACGCGCTGCTGGGCGACAGCAAGGACATCACGACCGCGGATGAGGAGGCCTTCCGCCGGGCCTTCCCGTTCTCGCCGGCCTTCATGGACACCCTGGTACGGGTCGCCGAGGCGCTGTCCCGCTCCCGCACCGGCCTGAAGCTCATGGGCCAGATGCTGTTCGACCAGCGCGACACCCTCCGCCTGGGCCAGCTCGTGCCCCTCGGCGACCTGTACGAGGTGCTGTACCGGGGCGGCAGCGACCCGTTCACCCAGACCCTGCGGGAGCAGTTCCACTCCGCGCAGGAGCTGTACAAGAACAAGCTCCAGCCCTACCTGTTCGGCCGGTACGAGCTCACCCACGACGACACCGAGGCGTACCGCCGCGACCCGGACGGGCTCGATCCCGCCGTACGCGCCCGGATGGAGTCGTTCATCGTCGACAACCGGCTCATCGGCACCCTGCTGCTGTCCGCCCTCGTGCCGTCCGTGCCCGCCTTCCAGAACCTGACCGTCAAGCGACTCACCGCCCTCAACCACGGCGTCGTCACCTCCCGGGTGCGCGGCTTCGAGGCCAAGGAAGTCGCGAAGAAGGCCAAGGAGTGGGCCGACGAGTTCGGCGAGATCAAGTACACCGAGGGACCCGACGCGGGGATCTCGCTGGAGCTCGTCGGGGTCGACTACGAGTCGATCGTCACCCGCGCCCAGACCAACAACAACCCGTCCAACCGCCGTGGCCTCCTCAGGCGCATGCTGTGGGAGGAGCTGGGGGTGAGCCAGGGCCAGCTCGACGACCAGCTCAACCTGTCGTGGCGCGGCTCCCGGCGGTCCGCCGAGGTCCTCTTCGGGAACCTCGCCGACGCCAACACCCTGGACGACGACAAGGTCAAGCCGCGCCAGCCCGGCAACTGGCGGCTCATCGTCGACATGCCCTTCGACGACGTCTACGGCGAGGTCGAGGACCGCGGCCGCATCATGCGGCTCAAGAACCTCCCCGACCACGACGAGATCCGCACCATCGGCTGGATCCCCGCGCACTTCACGCACGCCATGTATACGAAGTTCCAGCGGCTGGTCATCATCGACTACGTCCTCAACGGACAGCGCTTCGAGTCCTACGCCGGACACCTCAGCCCCAACGACCGGGAACGCGCCAAGGACGCCCTGCGCAACCAGCACCGCCGCCTGTCCAGCACCGTACGGACCGCCCTCAAGCAGGCCTACGGCCTCCTGCCGAAGGACCCGGCGGTCGTCGGCGGCTACGACGAGCACATCCTGCCCGTCCCCGACATGCAGGGGATCGTGCTGGAGTACAACCAGTCGCTGTACGACGCGGCGCGGCGCATCATCTCCGGTGCCCTCGCCCACCAGTACCCGGCCCACCCCGACTTCGACCCGCAGAACGAGCAGCTGTCGGTGCGGACGACGGACGTCAAGACCGTCTTCGGGTACCTGCGCGAGGCCTCCGACGAAGGCACCGACGTCATCGAGATCCGCCCGAAGGACCGCCCGCTGATGGCCCGTATCGCCGGTCAGAAGGGCCTGAAGCTGGGCACCATGTTCGAGGCCCGCTTCCAGCTCGGGCGGCACTGGGAGGAGCACTTCGGGCAGAAGGCCGGCACCGCCTACGACGACAAGGACATCCCCGTCCACGACCTCCTCGGCTGGATCGACGAGCCCCTGCCGTACGGCCTCGACCCGGTCCTCGCCAACCTGGTGCTGTGCGCCTACGCCGAGCGCACCGACCGGGTGTGGACCTACCACAACGGTCCCGCCGCGGTCGCCGACCCCACCGCCCTCAAGACCGTCTACAGCCTGCGGGCGCAGGAACGCCCCACCGAGGAGGCGTGGAACGAGGCCGTCGAGCGCGCGGCACGCATATTCGGCGAAGCCCCACTGTCGCCGATGCGCCGGGCCCGCATCATCGCCGAGTTCAGCGACCGGATCAGGGCACGGGCCGCGCAGCAGCGCACCGCGGCGAGGAAGCTCGTCGACGAGCTGGAGGAGCACGCCGGCGACCTCGGCCTGGACACCGAGAACGACGAGGGCCGCCTCGGCACCGCACGCCGGGCAGCCGTCCTCGTGGACGAACTGGCCGACGCCGACCGGCACGACCCGCTCGCCGTCGTCACCCTGCTCGCCGGTGCCGACACCGGTGACCGGGCCGGACAGGAGCGGACCGGGACGTCCCTGACCAGTGCGCCCGCCGTCATCGGCGCGCTGACGGGCGTGCCCTGGTCCAGCGTCTACGACATGGCCCGCGACGTGCGCGAACCGTACGCCACCGAGGCCCGCGTCGTCCTCGACTCCCTGCACGGCACGGCACGGGCGGACGAGAACACCGCCGTCCTCGACACCGCGCTGGAGAAGGCGACCAGGGAACTCACCGCGATCCTGCGCCGCGCCAACGCCGCACAGACCCCGCCGCCCACGGCCCCCGCCGGCCCGCAGCCCGGCCCCGCGCCGGTTCCCGCGCCCATCCGGTTCCCCCTGCCCAGTAACGGTGCTCCGGGGCGAAATGGCAACGGCACGTCCGTCTCCGTACCGGAGCAGCCGCACGGACAGTACGAGGCGGAGGCCGCGGACGCCATCGACCGGCTGCGGGCGGAGCTCGCCGAAGTGACCGAGGCCCACCCGCACGTCCGGGTCCAGGTCACATGGCAGGTGATCGACCAGTCGTGAGCACGAACAGCACCACCGCTCCGCCGCCCGGACACGGCACCGGGCAGTCCCGTCCCAGGCCCGCCCACCCCGCCGCGGTCGTCCAGGTACTGGAAGCCCGTTCCTTCACCCAGGGCGAGCCCCGCGTCGTCCTCGTCCGAGCCGAGCCGCACTGGAACGGGCCCCGCCGAGTGCCGCTCCGCGGCGGCCGGAGCGCGCATATCACCACCGCCGTGTCACCGCTCGCCGTGCTGGACACACTCGTCGCATGGGACCGGACCGACGCCGGTGAACGGGACGTACTCGCCGTTCTCACCGACGTGGAGGACGCCGACCTCGGCCCCGGCCTGCTCGCCCGGGTCTACCGCAACCGCGTCTACCCCATAGAGCCCTGGGCCGTCGTCCGCCGCCTCTTCGGCGCCGTGGACCTCGACCCACGCCTGACCGCCGAGGGCTGGGCGGCCGAGGCCCTCATCGACGCGGCGGGCCAGGAGAGCTGGCCCAAGACCCCCGGCACGGTCCTCTCCCGCGACACCGCCCTGTCCCGGCTCGCGGCCGGGCGGCTGTCCACCGCCGCCCACCGCCTCGACCCCGGCCGACTCGACCTGCACGCTCTGATGGCCTGGTCCCTCGCTCCCGGCGCGGTGGAACGCCTTGCCTCGCTGCGCGACCAGGAACGGCGCGGACTCGCGGCCTGGCTCGCGGATCCCGACCGGGTGGGCCTTCTGGCGCACCAGGCGCTCACCGCCCTGTTCGCGCTGTTCGAGGCGGGCAACGGCGCTGACGCGGTGCCGATGGGACTTGTGTGTGCCGCTCTGTGGGGCGGAAAAGCACCCACAGGAGTGGACCGTGCCCGTGGCCGCGCAGAGCTGAAGTTCGGCGGCCGACGGCTCGACGACGACACCTTCGCCGCCTTCGGAGCCGAGACCGAGGACTACGTCCGGGTCCTGCTGACCGCCCGCTCCGCCGACGTGACCGAGGACGAGCCGGTGCTGACGGGACCCGACCCCCGCGCCCTCATGGCCCGCGCCGACGTCCTCATCCGCGACATGGGGGCAGAGGACGCCGCCGCCGCCAGCGACCTGCTCGAAACCGGACAGCAGGCACGCTACGGAACCGTCGCCCGCGCACTGGCCGCCTGTGTTCCCACCGACCCGGGCAAGTCCCCGGCCGAGCGGCGCATCCGAAACCTGACACACGCCGTCGAACGCCTGGCCGGGCATGAACTGTCCCGGCTCGCGAGCCATCGCGCGACGATGACTCGGATCCGTATGGCGCAGCGGCTCGTGCACTGGCTCGCCCAGCCCCCGGCCACCGGTTTCACCACCGCGGCCGAGGCGGTGCAGCAGCACATCGCCACCTACGGATGGGTTGACCTCGCCCACGGTTGGATCACCGACGGCGACCACGCCCACCCGGAACTGCCCGGCGCGCTCGCCACACTGAGCACCGCCGTACGGGCCCGGCGGCACGCTCTCGACGAGGCGTTCGCCACCCGCCTCACGGAGGAGACCCGCAGCGGTGCCGCACCCCGCGACGCCCTCGTCGTCGAGGACTTCGCCCGCCGCGTCCTGGCACCGGTCGTCAAACCCCCCCGCGCGTCGAGCGCCGGAAGCCCGCCGCTCCTCCTCGTCGTACTCGACGGAGCAAGCGCCGCCGTGGCAGCGGCACTCGCCGAGCAACTGCGCACCCGGTCCTGGGCCGAATACGACCCGGTGGCCGACACCGCGGGAGACCGGCAGCGGCGCGGAATGCTCGCGGCACTGCCCACGATCACCCGGGCCTCCCGCGGCTCGCTCTTCGCCGGCGAGCTCACCGAGATCGACCAGCAGGAGGAGCGCAGGCGTTTCGCGGCACACCGCTTCTGGGGCGGAGCGAAAGTCCAGCTCTTCCACAAGGCCGACCTGCGGGGAGACGCGGGACACGCTCTCGGCGGCGAGCTCGCCGAGGCACTCGCCGACCCCGACACCCACGTCGCCGTCGTCGTCAACACCGTCGACGACCGCCTCGGCGAGGACCGGGCCATGTCCCACTGGCAGCTGAACGAACTCCTCGGCATGGAACAACTGCTAGCCCAGGCCCGCACCACCGGCCGCGCGCTGGTCATCACCGCCGACCACGGACACGTCCTCGACCACGGCACCGACAAGGAGAACGTCCCCGACGCGCTCTCCGCACGGCACCGCCGAGGCACCGCACCGGCGGCCCGCGGCGAGACCGTCCTCACCGGACGGCGCGTCGTCGCCGAGGGACAGCGCATCACCGCCCTGTGGGACACCGGGCTGCGCTACGGAAACCGGCAGGCCGGGTACCACGGCGGCGTCGCCCTCGCCGAAGCCGCCATCCCCGTCCTGGCCTTTGTCCCCCACGGCGCACCCGTACCCAAGGGCTGGCGGGAGCTCGGCCCCCAGCGGCCCTTCTGGTGGTCCCTGAAAGAGGACGCCGTTCCTGGCGTACCGGTCCTGTCCGCACAGACACCGGCCATCACCCCGCCGGCCAGGCACACGCCTTCGGCCGCCGATCTGCGCAAGAGGGCGGAAGAGCAGCGGGCCGCCGAGCACGAGACCGGCCAGGAAGCGCTGCTGTCCTTCGACGACATCAGCACAGCCGAGCCGACCGGGACGGCCGCACCGCCTCCGCAGCCTGCCCTCGCTCCCGCCTCGGCCGCCGAACAGCTCATCGAGGAACTGCGCGCGTCCGACATCATGAGCGCGCAGCTCGGCTCACTGCCACGCCCCGAGGAATTCGACACCGTCGCAAAGGCCGTCCGGGCACTCGTCGACGCCCACGGAATCCTGCCGCTCACCGCGGTCGCGGAACGGGCCGGGAAACGCGCCACGCGCGCCGCGGGCTTCGCCGCCACACTGCAGCGCGTACTCAACTACGACCAGGCGGAGGTCCTCACCCTCACCGACAACGGACGCTCCCTCCGGCTCGACGTACCGTTGCTAGGACGGCAGTTCCGCATCGGCACGACAGGCGGAGCGCGGACGTGACAGCCCAGGGCATCAGCCCCGAACGCCGCATGCGACTGATCGACGCACTGCGCCGGGGCGCCGTACCCGAGACCGGACTCGGGGTCCTCGCGGTCGGCCTCGGCCGGTTCGAGACCGCCGTCGACGCGGAACTCGACGCGGTCGCCACCGGATCGGCCGTCTTCAAGGCCGTACGGGGAGAATACGGTTCGGGCAAGACCTTCTTCACCCGCTGGCTCGCCGAACGCGCCAAGCAGCGCAACTTCGCCGTCGCCGAAGTACAGGTCTCCGAGAACGAGACCCCCCTCCACAAACTGGAGACGGTCTACCGGCGGCTCACCGAGCGCCTCGCCACCAGCACCTTCCCGCCCAGCGCCTTCCGGCCGGTTGTCGATGCCTGGTTCTACGCCCTGGAGGAGGACGCACTCGCCGCCGGCGCCACCGACGACGAACTGCCGCAGGCCGTGGACGGCCTCCTCACCGCACGCCTCGCCGAGGTCTCCCGCGTCGCACCGGCGTTCGCCACCGCCCTGCGCGGCTACCGGCGTGCCCAGGACGTGGGCGACGACGCCACAGCCGAATCTGTTCTCGCCTGGCTCGGCGGGCAGCCCCACGTCGCCGCGGCGGCCCGCCGAAGCGCAGGCGTCCGCGGCGACCTGGACCACTTCGGAGCGCTCGGCTTCCTCCAGGGCCTGCTGACCGTCCTCAAGGACTCCGGCCACCCCGGGCTGCTTCTCGTCCTCGACGAGGTGGAGACACTGCAGCGAGTCCGCTCGGACGCCCGGGACAAGGCACTCAATGCACTGCGCCAGCTCATCGACGAGGTGCACTCCGGGCGGTTCCCCGGCCTCTACCTCCTCATCACGGGCACGCCCGCCTTCTTCGAAGGACCGCAAGGTGTCCAGCGGCTGGCACCGCTCGCCCAGCGCCTGGCCACCGACTTCACCACCGAAGCCCGGTTCGACAACCCGCGTGCCGTGCAGCTCAGGCTCCCCGGTTTCACCGAGGAATCGCTGACCGAACTCGGCGGCAGAGTCCGGGACCTCCATGCCTCGGGAACCGAGGGGAAAGCCGCCGAACGAGTACGGAGCGTCGTCGACGACTCCTACGTGACCGACCTCGCGCGCGCCGTGGCAGGAAACCTCGGCGGCAGAGTCGGCATCGCACCGAGGCTCTTCCTCAAGAAGCTCGTGGGTGACGTACTCGACCGTGTGGAACAGTACGAGGACTTCGATCCGCGCAAGCACTACGCGCTCACGGTCACGGAAACCGAGCTGACCGGCACCGAGAGGAACGCCGCGGCAGGCTCGGCCGACGACATCGAACTCCCTCTGTGAGGCGCCCGTGAACTCCGGCGACACCCCGGACGCGGTCGACCGGCTCCACCCCATCGTCCTGCACCACATCGCCAACACCCTCGGCTGGCCCGATCTGCGCCCTCTCCAGAAGGCCGCCGTCCATCCGCTCATGGACGGCACGGACGCGCTGCTCCTCGCGCCCACCGCCGGCGGCAAGACCGAAGCCGCGGCCTTCCCGCTGCTGTCGAAGATGGCACACGCACGGTGGACGGGAACCTCGATCCTCTACGTGTGCCCGCTCAAGGCACTGCTCAATAACCTGTTGCCGCGTCTGGAGAGCTACACCTCGTGGCTCGGTCGCTCCGCAGCCCTCTGGCACGGCGACGTCCCACAGTCCCGGCGTAAACGCATTCTGTGGGAGCGGCCCGACATCCTGCTGACCACGCCGGAATCGCTGGAAGCGATGCTGGTCAGCGCGAACGTCGATCACCGTGCCTTCTTCTCCGGGCTGCGAGCGGTCGTCGTGGACGAGGTCCACGCCTTCGCAGGCGACGACCGGGGCTGGCATCTCCTCGCCGTGCTGGAGCGTCTGGAACGGGTCGCCGACCGCCCGGTGCAGCGGGTCGGCCTCTCCGCGACCGTGGGCAATCCCCCGCAGCTCCTGGCCTGGCTGCAGGGCTCCGGTGCCGGGAAGCGCCCCTCGCAGGTGGTCGACGTCAGCAGCCCCGCACCGACGGCCGGCCTTCCGCCGTCCGGAGACATCCAGCTCGACTACGTGGGCTCCCTGGAGAACGCCGCCACCGTAATCGCCTCACTCCACCGGGGAGAGAAACGCCTGGTCTTCTGCGAGACCCGGCGGCACGTCGAGAAGCTCGGCGAGTGCCTGCGCGCCAAGGGTGTGACCACGTTCCTCTCGCACGCCTCCCTCGCCGCCGACGAGCGCCGACGCGCCGAGGAAGCGTTCAGCGAGGCGCGCGACTGCGTCATCGTCTCCACCAGCACCCTCGAACTCGGCATCGACGTAGGTGACCTCGACCGCGTCGTTCAGATCGACGCGCCGCCCACCGTGGCGTCCTTCCTCCAGCGCCTGGGCCGAACCGGCAGACGGCCGGGATCCACCCGCAACTGCCTCTTCCTCACCCTCGACGAGGACGGCCTGCTCGCCGCCGCAGCCCTGCTCCTGCAGTGGTCACGGGGCTGGGTCGAACCAGTGGTGGCCCCACCCGAGCCCCGGCACATCGCCGCCCAGCAGGTACTCGCCCTCTGCCTGCAGGAGAACACCGTCGGGGAACACCTCTGGCAGGAGTGGTGGGGCGGGCTGGGTCCCTTCGGGGCCCCGGCCGAACCGATCGTGAAACACCTGATCGGCGAGGGCTACCTCGAACGCGACGGCGGCATGCTGTTCATCGGCCCCGAAGCGGAGCAGCGCTTCGGCTACCGCCACTTCATGGACCTGACAGCGGTGTTCACCGCCGCGCCCGAGTTCACCGTGCTCTTCGGCCGTAAGGAGATCGGATCGACCGACCCCGCCCTGCTGACCGAGAAAGTGGCCGGCCCACGACGCCTCCTGCTGGCGGGACGCAGCTGGCAGGTCACCTACATCGACTGGTCCAGGCGCCGGTGCTTCGTCGAACCCGTGGACAGCGGAGGTAAGGCACGGTGGGCCGGAGCGGGCTTCGCACGGGGAGCCTCGTACGAACTCACACGCGGCGTACGCGAAGTCCTGCTCGGCACCGATCCGCCCGTGACGCTGACACGGCGCGCCCACGACGCTCTGGCCGCCGCCCGCGAGAACTCGGTGGAACGCGTGCACCCGGGCGGAACCGTCGTCGTCCGTGGCGGTCGCGACACCGGCGTGCGCTGGTGGACCTGGGCCGGGCAGAGAGCGAACGCCACACTCGCGGCCACCCTCAGCGAGATCGCCGACCCTCTCCAGTACCCCACGGATGCCTGCATCCGCCTCCGGGAGGACCTGACAGCCGCCGAATGGCAGCAGGCCAGGGCCCGGGCGGCAGAGCAGCTCAGCCTGCCTTCCGTGGACCCTCGGGCACTGCGTGGACTGAAGTTCAGCGCGGCTCTGCCGGAACGCCTCGCCACGGCCACGCTGGCCACTCGCCTGGCGGATCCGGACAGGGCCACCTCGGTCCTCGGGGAGCCCGCCCGGATTTCCACCCTGCGTCTCTGACTCACGAGCCTGCGAGGCGGAAGGTATCAGGAGTTGTACGCGCTCTGCGCCCGCTCCAGCCCCTCGATGACCAGCGCCTCCACCGCGTCCGCCGCCCGGTCCACGAAGTAGTCCAGCTCCTTGCGCTCCGCCGACGCGAAGTCCCGCAGCACGAAGTCCGCCACCTGCATCCGCCCCGGCGGCCGCCCGATCCCGAACCGCACCCGGTGGTACTCCCGGCCCAGCGCCTTCGTCATCGACTTCAGCCCGTTGTGCCCGTTGTCCCCGCCGCCCAGCTTCAGCCGCAGCACGCCGTAGTCGATGTCCAACTCGTCGTGCACCGCCACGATGTTGGCGAGCGGAACCTTGTAGAAGTCCGCCAGTGCCGTCACCGGGCCGCCCGACACGTTCATGAACGACATCGGCTTCGCCAGGATCACCCGCCGGCCCGCCGGCCCCGGCGGACCGATCCGCCCCTCGACCACCTGCGCCTGCGCCTTGCCGTGCCGTTTGAACCGCGCCCCCATCCGGTCCGCCAGCAGATCCGCCACCATGAAGCCGACGTTGTGCCGGTTCGCGGCGTACTCGGGGCCCGGATTGCCCAGGCCGGCCACCAGCCAGGGCGCACTCGCGTCCGTCGTCACGTCCATCTCTCCTCGCTACCCGTCCACACATACGCGTCGGGGGGGGGGGCCCCCCGGCCACCCGCCGGCCCCCAGAAGTCCCCAGCCCCCCACGGCCCCCGGGGCGTACAGGCCGCCGGCGCCGCGTCCGCCCCCGGCGCGCCC